>NZ_JBPYCU010000007.1:0-243108 GCF_051846955.1 Cellvibrio sp. ARAG 10.3 | reverse complement strand
AATACATCCCTGTAGCTCCTTCAAGTCGTCCCTGACTTGAAGGTTTCGAAACAAAAGGCCTAACGCCAAACTCGCATAGGATTAAGCTGGAGTATTAATTTTTAGAATCTGTTATCAAAAATCAATTCGATTAATTTTTGAAACTTTCTAGTTTTTCCCTTTCGGTGAGTTCTTCATCATCTCTCCCAAACCCGCCCCTACCATCGCTACCCCACCCTGCACCCAACCGCCGTCCACCGGCACAATGGCCCCGGTAATGTAGCTCGCCATATCTGATGCAAGAAACAAACAGGCATTAGCAATGTCTTCCGGCGTGCCCATCCGTTTTAGAGGAACGGAATTCACCACGGCGTGACGTACAGCTTCCGTGGGTGCGAGGCGTTTCATACCTTCGGTGCCATCGATGGGGCCGGGGATGACGGAGTTGATGCGGATACCTTCGCCACCCCATTCCAGCGCGAGTGTGCGGGTAATCATATCGACACCGGCTTTGGCGGCGCAGACGTGGGATTGTGCGGGCATGGGAATAATGGCTTGAGGGGCGGAGATGTTGATGATGGCCGCGCCGGGTTTTTGCAGGTAGGGATAAACCGCTTGCATAACATGGAAGGTGCCGAGTAAATCTATTTCTATAACGGAGCGAAAACCATTTGCGGACATGCCCGTTGCTAATGCAGGAAAATTTCCAGCGGCGCCGGAAATGACGACGGAAAAATCGCCCCAGGCTTGGTGAATGGCAGCAACGCCTTGTTGCAAGGCTCCAGCTTCGCGCACATCCGCTGCAAATCCCATGGCGTCTGCCGCGCCGAGTTTTTTTAACGCCGCTATTGTGTCATCAACTTTTTCCTGCGAACGGCTGGCAACGGCAACCTTCGCACCCGCCTGCGCAAATGCCTCAGCGATACCGCGATTAATGCCGCTGGTACCGCCGATGACTACGACCACTTTTCCTGCATAATCAAATAATAAACTCATGACTTGTCCCGTATGCTAGCCATGGTCAAACGGGATAACACATTATTCGTGGACGCAGCTGACATAAACGCCAGCGGTGTTTTCACAATCGGTTGTCCAGCCGTATACGACAACTGCACCGGTCAATAACACCACGCTGAATAAAATCGCCTTGAAAATTTTCATAACCACCACCTCCGTTCAGGATCATCTATTCCTGTTACTAAGACAGTGTTTACCGACGCTTATTCAGGTTGTTTCGCTCTAATGTTTTGCAATCCCAATTTGAACCATGACACAAAATTGTTGTTGTTTCAGGCTTATCTGTTGGTTACCCAACATAGCCCAACGTTTTACATCGTTTTATTCATTAACAGTGCATTGCTTTATTCAAAACGCGAAAAATCCGGTGTACGTTTTTCGAAGAAAGCCATCACCGCTTCTTTGCATTCTTCGGAGCCTAAACCTTCCGCAAATCCAATAAATTCTGCGGCGATGGCGGCATCAACGGCGGGCAGTTGGGTTTGTTTTAATAAGGCTTTGGTGCGCCGTACAGCGGCGGGCGGTTTTTGCGCAAGTCGTTGAGCCTTGACGTTCACCAGGTCATCGAGTTCCGCATCCTTCACAACGCCGGTAATCATATTCCATTGCAAGGCTTGCGCCGCTGTGAAGGGTTCGCCCAGCAGTAACAGTTCGCTGGCTTTCACGTGACCGAGCATGGAGGGCAATAAATAACTGGCTGCATATTCCGGACACAAACCGAGATTGACAAAAGGCATTTGCAAGCGTGCGTTATCCGCGGCGTACACAAGATCGCAGTGCAGCAACATAGTTGTGCCGATGCCAATGGCCGGGCCACGCACAGCAGCGATGACCGGTTTGGCAGCGTGCTGCAGCGCGCGCATAAAACGCACTACGGAATGGTTTTCGTGAATCTCCGGCTCGTTCATAAAATCCACCAGATCGTTGCCGCTGGTGAAACATTCGCCGGCACCGGTAATGATGATGACGCGCACATCGCCGCTGGCATCCGCCTGATGCAACACATTGGCCGCTGCTGCATACATGGCCAGGGATAAAGCATTTTTTCGCTCGGGTCGATTGAACCGCAGCGTGAGTACTCGCTCGTGCAGATTAACGTCCAGTTGGGGGCAGTCACTGGTAATGCTGGTCATAAAAACTCCCTGAACTTTATGATGATGAAGTAAGAGTATAGCCAGTCGTGCGCCAGCATTGGGCGATGCGGCCGCAAAACAGGTAGATGACACCTTCCAAGTGCCACAGGTACAATTCCGCCCTTGTTTCTTTTGCTGACACCCGGGATGCTATGAATATCCGCGAATTATTGAACCACAAAGTCCACCAGGCCATGCAGGCGTGTGGCATTCCCCCTGAACTCCCCGCATTGATCGCACCCGGTAAAAAGGCCGGCTTTGGCGATTATCAGGCGAATGGCGCGATGGGCGCCGCCAAGGTGATGGGCACCAATCCCCGTGAGCTGGCGGCACGCATCGTGGCAGAGCTGAAATTGGACGATATCGCCGCCAAGGTGGAGATCGCGGGGCCCGGCTTTATCAATATTGATCTCAAACCCGAATGGCTGGGCCAACTCTTGTCGCAGGCCGAAGCCGACCCGCGTTTGAAAGTCATGCCTACCGATACACCGCAGACAGTCGTCATTGATTATTCCGGCCCAAACCTCGCCAAGGAAATGCATGTGGGCCACCTGCGGTCCACCATCATTGGTGATGCCCTGGCGCGGCTGCTGGAATTTCAGGGCCACACCGTGATTCGGCAGAATCATGTGGGCGATTGGGGCACCCAGTTCGGGATGCTAATCGCTGAGCTGGAAGAGCAGTTGGGCCATGATCGCGAAGCCGACATGGCGCTGAAAGACCTGGAAGTGTTTTACCAGCAAGCCAAGAAACATTTCGATGAAGACGAAGCCTTTGCCCGCAAAGCGCGCGACTATGTGGTGCGCCTGCAATCCGGCGATGCCGATATCCTGAAACTCTGGCAAGAATTCAAAACCGTATCCCTGCATCACAGTACCGAAATTTATGAGCAGCTGAATGTCACCCTTACCGACGCCGATGTGCGCGGCGAAAGTTTTTACAACGCCGACCTGGCACCTTTGGTAAAAACATTACAGGAACAAGGTCTGGCCGTGGAAAGCGAGGGAGCCCAGGTTGTCTTCCTGCCGGAACTGGCCGACAAAGACGGCAATCCATCACCCGTAATTATCCAGAAACAGGGCGGCGGTTTTCTCTACGCCACGACCGATCTCGCCGCCCTGCGCTATCGCGTGAAGCACCTGCACGCCTCACGCATCATGTACTTCATCGACGCGCGCCAGTCCTTGCATATGCAACAGGTATTCACCATCGCGCGCAAGGCAGGTTTTGTCGGGGATGATGTGAGCCTGGAGCATCTGGCCTTCGGCACCATGATGGGCGCCGATGGCAAACCGTTCAAAACCCGTACCGGCGGCACGGTTAAACTGGCAGAACTCTTGACCGAGGCCGTCGAACGCGCCGCCGTGTTGGTAAAAGAAAAAGATCCGGCGCTTGATGAAACAGAGATAACTGAAATTGCCCGCAAGGTCGGGATCGGCGCCGTAAAATATGCCGACCTGAGTAAGACACGCACCAACGATTATATTTTCAACTGGGATGCCATGCTCAGTTTTGACGGCAACACTGCGCCATACTTGCAATACGCCTACACCCGCGTGCAGAGTATCTTCCGCAAGGCGGGCGTTGAACCGGCGTCACTGACTGGCGACATTCTTGTCGGTACTGAGCAGGAAAAAGTCCTCGGCATCAAGCTGCTGCAATTCAGCGAAGTACTGGACCAGGTCGCGCGGGAAGCACTGCCGCATTTGTTGTGCACTTACCTGTACGAAATCGCCAGTTTGTATATGAGTTTCTACGAAGCCTGTCCGATTTTAAAAGAAGGTGTAGAGCCGGATGTACGCAACAGTCGCCTGCGGCTGTGCCACCTGGTTGCCCAAACCCTTGAGAAAGGTTTGGATTTACTGGGTATTGAGGTGATGGAAAAGATGTAGAAGCCATCTCAAAAATCAGCTGGCGAGACTCAGGCAAGACATTATAAAAACGAGAGCGAAAAACCGGAGCAGGCCTAATAATAATTTCCTGCTCCGCGATAAAATCAACCAACCCGAGAGTAGGCAACCATGAAGATCATCATTGGTGTACTGGCTCTGGCGCTGGCCGTTCTGGGCCTGCGCTATGTCGATTTATATCTGGATAATGCTGCACTGAAAGATGAGCTGGTGCGCAAGGAACAGCTGCACAACCAACAGCTGGAAGAACAAAAACAGGATTATCTGCGACAAATCGAAAACCTCGAACAGTTTCTGGTGTTTAACCACAACACCAATACCTCAACCAAGCCCGGCCAACTCGCTCAGGCTGCGCCACAAAAAATGGTAGACGGCAGCACCAGCCTGCAATCCTTTGCCGAGATCCGCGATTCCAGCCTGACCCGCGCAGTCGATCAAAAGTATTCCATTATCTTTCCCGGCCTTTCACTGCCCCATGAAGATGAAGAGAAATTTCGCCAATTACTAGTGGATCGCGAACGGGTATTGGGTACCAGCACCGTGGGCTATCATTCCAGCCAACAGGAAATCGAAGACAGTATTCGCCAGCAACAGGCATTGCTGGCGGAGATTGACGGACGCATCGCAGACCTGCTCGGGCCTGAGGAAGCGCAACAATATGAATTGCTCAAAGATTCCAGCTACGAACAACATCAGATGAACAGTTTCTATGAACAGTTAGGTGGCCGGGGCACCCTCAGTCAGGATAATCAGCGCGCGTTACTGATGGCCAAACTGGAACAGAAACAGCAGTTTACTAGCCAATTGCAGGAAGCCACGGCGTATCTGAATAACGCATCGGCGGCGGAGCGCAACAACGCTGAGAAAAAAATGCAGGAAGCGTTGGAGCGATACAAGGAGAATTATCTGCGCGAAGCGCGCTCATTCTTGACCGATGAACAATTCAACGCACTCAGCGAATACGAACAAATGCAATTTGAAGAGATGTGGAGCAGTCTTGAGGCCGGTTGGCGGGCGCAAGCGCAGTGATGCTCAGCGGGTCAGGAGCACATCAATACGCCGCAGGTGACTGATCAGGTTTTCACTGTTCAAGCCCATGGGTTGGAAATATTCCTCTGCCATAGGGGCAACGCCACAATTGTCCGGCAGGGCAGCACGCGCTTCAATCAAGTCGTATAAACGCGGAATAAAAATAAACTGTAACCACTGCGGAAAGTTCAGCGTATCCACCGCAAAAGGCTGTACGCTGGCCAGGGCATCTGCCGATGGAGATTCTCTTTCCCACAAGCGCAATTCGCGCAATTCTTTTTCAAGGTCAATCAGAATGTCAGCCAGGGCGATATGTTGGCTCATTGGATTCTCCCGTCGTTGATTCACCGGAACCAGTGATTCTCTGAAATTTAGCGGTGCACGACCTGTGTAAACGGTGGTAAGGAATTCAATATGGCTTTGCCATAACGTTTGGTGATGATGCGCCGGTCCAGCAAGGTGATCTTGCCGGTGTCGGTTTCTGTGCGCAATAAACGGCCACACGCCTGCACCAGTTTTAACGACGCATCCGGCACAGTGATTTCCATAAACGGATTGCCGCCGCGCGCTTCTACCCATTCAGATAAGGAGGCTTCAATCGGATCATCCGGCACGGCGAACGGCAACTTGGCGATAACCACATGACGACAGTAATCACCCGGCAAATCCACACCTTCTGCAAAACTGGCCAGTCCGAATAACACACTGCCCTCTCCGGCATCAATGCGCTTGCGGTGTTGCACCAACATTTCCTGCTTGGAGCTGTCGCCTTGCAACAGGATGCGTTCACGCCAACTTTCCGGCAATTCCTCATACACATCCAACATCTGGCGGCGCGAGGCGAATAACACCAGCGTCGCTTCATCTTTGTCGAGTAATGCCGGTAAATGTTCAATCAAGGATAAGGTGTGTACATCCGCATTGCTGGCATCCACTGCGCAGGCCGGAATTTCCAGCGTCGCGCGGGAAAAATCAAACGGGCTCGGCACCACCTGGTAATTGCCGTCTGCCGGTGTTCCGGCGCGCATGCGGTAGCGGTCAAAACGACCCAATGCGGTAATGGTGGCCGAGGTCACCACCGCACCGCAGCATTTTTCCCACAAACTGTATTCCAGGGTGCGCGCGGCCAGGATGGGGCTGGAGCAGACTTCGATATCCATCGAGCCGGTGTGATCCACCGGCGTCAACCACCGTGCCTTGGGCACGCTATTGGCATTGTCCGGCGCCGCATAGCTGGCCCAGAGTTCGCGGTTGGCTTCGGCGCGCGCCTGCCAGGTGCCCACCACCGGAAAATGATTTTCCAGATCAATCTTGGGTATCGGGCAATGCGGATCTTCCATTGCATCGCTTAGCTCGTCACTCATCTTTGACAGCAGTTCGGACAAGCGGCTGAAGCTGCGTTGCAACTCCACCGCCGGTATCAATAACTCCTGGGGAATAACACCGTTGGGAAAACGGTAGTGGGACTGCCGATCATCAAAGGCAATGCTTTGCGCGAGCATCTCCAGTTGCGGATAAATGCGATCCAGCTCCTGCTTACAATCCATCAGTGCCGCCGGCAATTGCTCTGCATAGCGGTCCACATTCCCTGCACCGCTGATGTTGCCCAACATGGTGCCCAGCGCTTTATTGCATTGGTCCAGCCATTTACTGGTAGACAACACGCGGCTGTGATGGGAGAAATGTGAGAGCGCTTTTTGCGGCAGGTGATGACCTTCATCAAATACATAAATGCTATCGGCGGGATCGGGCAGGATTGCACCACCGCCCAAGGCCAGATCCGCCAGCACCAGATCGTGATTGGTCACAATACAATCCACGTTGTGCAGGGAATCCCGCGCGCGAAAAAAACTGCAGGAGGACACGTTGGAACACCGCCGCCCGGTGCACTGCCGGTGGTCCGTGGTAATGATTTGCCACTCGTTTTGTTCCAGCGCCTGGGGCCAGGTATCGCGCTCGCCATTCCAGCGATTACCCGCCAGGGCGTCCATCATGGACTGATACAACTTGATCGCCTGCGCATTGATGCTGGGCAATTCATCTTCATATAAGGCGCGGGTGGGATTCATGCCGCTTTCGTATTCATTAAGCAAATTATCCAGCTTGCTCAAACACAAATAACGCCCACGCCCTTTCGCCAGCGCAAAATTAAAAGCCAAGCCGCTGTGACGCAGCAGCTCGGGCAAATCCTTGTGGACAATCTGTTCCTGCAAGGCAACAGTCGCGGTGGACACCACCAGTTTTTTACCCATCGCCTTGGCAATGGCAATCGCCGGCAAAAGATACGCAACGGTTTTACCGGTACCGGTTCCCGCCTCGACCACACACACGTGTCCGGAGTTGGTACGGCGATTTTCGTCATCCAGTGTAATGGCACCGAGGGTCCGGGCAATTTCGGCAATCATCAGCTTTTGTCCGTAACGCGACTTCATGCCTTTGCTCTCCAGAAACTGGCTGTAAGCGCGCTGGATCTGTTGCTTGAGCTGGTCGGTTAACATGCGTTAGGCCAAAAGTTGAGAGATGCAATCGTCACGGGATGTGACGCGCGATAAACATTAATCCTGCAATTTACTTAGCACCGGGTTGGCGTACATGGCCAATACCAGCTCGCGATACTCTGCCGGAATTGCCTGCATCCGTAATTCAAATTGCTGACGTTGTTCCGCGAGTTTTTCCGGCACAAACGGAATATTTTTTTCCGTGTAATTTACCTTTGGCGGGGTGCCGTGCAACATGTGATAGGCAAAGCAGTTGCTGCTGTGCAGTACATAGTTGCTGAGTACCTGGCGATCAATCTCCGCCACCACTTCATCGGCGTCCATATAATCTGCACTTAACACTTCACCAAACGCGACGTGCACATGACCTTTTTGCCCGGCAATACCCATGGCAATACTTTTCACATCTTCGTGTTGTTCTTTTTGATAGCTGCCACTGGTGCGCTGGTGATATAACTCGCGCGCCTTGGCAGCATCGCAGGGATCAAATTCGTAAGAAATGGACACCGGCACAATGTGCAATTCTTTGACATAGTCATTGAACTCCTGGGTCTTGGGGCGGTTGATGGTCAGCATACCGATCACAGCAGAATTGGTTTTGTCGTGTCCGTCTTTGGCACGCCCTTCGCGCTGCGCAATCCAGATATTACTGTTCTCGTTGACGATAGAGTGATAGATATAGGCCGACAGATGTTTTGCCGCCTTTAACTTTTCGCGCGGTGCTTTGGCTGAACGATTGACAATAAAACTTTTATTCAGGCGCATCAGATCCGACACATAAGGCTTGGTCAGCAGATTGTCGCCGATAGCAATGCGCAGGGTATTGCAATCAGAGTGATACAAGGACCAATTCACAAAAGCCGGGTCCATGGCGATGTCCCGGTGATTGCTGATAAACAAATACGCCTGTTGTGGGTTCAATCGCTCCAGGCCGGACACAGTCAACCCGGAGGTGGTGCTGTGAATCATGCGCGCCATGTATTTTTCCACTACATCCTGGAAACCGCGTACGGAATTCACCCCGGCCAGTTGTTTGACCAGTGCGCGCTTTACCAAAGGTCGCAGCAAGCCGCCGGCCCAGGGATTCAGGCGCGGAAATTTCAGGCGTGTCACTGCATCAATCAATTCAGGATCAGCGAGGATACGGTCCAGTGTGGGGCGAACTTCGTCGTCATGATAGGGGCGGATATCGTCAAATTCTGTGGTCATGAAGAGCAATCACTTAAGTAACAGGCATGGAAGATTTTCAGTGCCAAAAAATCCGTAGCATTACGCAGAGTCTTGGACAAAAATAGCCGCACAACATACCGAAAAGAGGTGGAAAATGCCACAGGCGAATGACCCGATTCCCGTTGCCGCGCACGGCCAATCCTGCCCGTGTGGCAGCGGCTCCACACTGGGCGACTGTTGCCTGCCCAGACTGACCGGTGAGCGCCCGCCACGGACCGCCGAACAGCTGATGCGCTCCCGTTATACTGCCCACGTGTTCTTGCAAATTGATTATTTGTGGCAAACCTGGAGTCCTGATCAACGACAACGCAGCAATCCCGAACAAATCCGCGCCTGGGCAGCCAGTTGTGAATGGCTGGGGCTGCAAATCATGGCGACGGAGGCTGGCCAGGAAAATGACAGCGCCGGCCTGGTCAGTTTTGTCGCCCTCTATCGGCACGACGGTAACTTTCAACAACATCATGAAATCTCGCTATTTCGCCAGGTCATGGGCCGTTGGTTCTATGTCGACCATCAGCCAGCTGAATGAGTCGCCATTGTGGATGTGACCCAGCCTACGCTATGGCTATAAACCAATCACGGGGCGGTCGGGATTATCGACTGATTGCCCGCCGCCTAAGATAAAGCGCATCGATAAGTGCTATGCGGCAACAAAAAGCGACTAGACTTAGGGCACATAAAAGCCGGTGCTGTCATTGCACTCTGGTATCTCTATTTGGGTAGAAGTCGATATTCATGAAGATCCTGTTGGTCGAAGACAGCGCGACCTTGCGCCACGCCATGAGTCATTACATCACCGATGCGGGCCACACGCCGTTGATTGCCCGCAGCGGCGAGGAAGCCTTGCAGCTGTTGGAAGACACACCGGTGGACATGATCATCATGGACGTGGAGATGCCCGGACTGAATGGTTTTGAAACGACCCGCCTGATCCGCGAGTGGCTTGGCGGCCACTGGATTCCCATCATTTTTGTCACCGGCCGCAATGAAGACGAAAGCTACCGCGAAGGTATCGAGGCCGGCGGCGATGACTATCTGATCAAACCCGTCAGTTACATGATCATCAAGGCCAAAATCCGTGCAATGGAGCGGATCGCCGAGATGCGCGACCAGTTAAACCGCCTCAATGCCGAACTTGAAGCGCTCAGCCAACTGGACAGCCTGACCCAGATCTACAACCGCCGCACCTTTACCGAACAGGCAGAACAACAGTGGCTGGTGGCGACCCGCCAGCAACAACCGGTCAGCGCACTGATGATTGACGTAGACCATTTCAAATTGTTCAACGATCACTACGGCCACCCGGCTGGCGATGCCTGTCTTAAAAAGATCACCCAGGCAATCAAAAGCTGTTTGCGACGGCCGCTGGATCTTTTGGGCCGCTACGGAGGCGAAGAATTTATCGTGCTACTGCCCGAAACCGACAGCGTAGGAGCCTTTCGGGTCGCGGGATCAATCAACAAAGCCGTCGAGGCACTGGGCCTGCCCCACGACGTGTCGCCCACCTGCCCGGTGGCGACCGTCAGTATCGGCGGCGCCACCTGTACACGCACAGCGGGCCACAGCCTGGAAGAGCTAATCAAATGCGCCGACCGCGCGCTTTATAAAGCCAAGCGCAGTGGCCGGAATCGTGCGCTGGTGGATGAGGTCGTGATCCACAAAACCGTGTTGATCGTGGACAGCGAGGCGGATGATCTGCGCCGCGTCACCAGCATCCTGCAACAGCATTGCAATATCCTGACAGCGGAAGCCCTGGATGAAGGATTGGAGATTGCCTTTGATGTGCGCCCCGACGTGATCCTGATTGATGCGGGTACCGCTGCCGAGGATGATCACCGTTTTTGCCGCCACCTCGCCCGCAGCGATAAAACCGTTGTAATCCCGGTGGTGTTGATGCTCGATGAGGATGTACCGGAGGGGCCTGTGCCGGACAGGTTTATCGGTATCCGCGAGTCCCTGCGCAAACCTCTCACCGAAAAAAACCTGCTCAATAAGATCCAGCAGTTGATGTCGTAAGGCGGTGCTGGGGACGGTACTCACCGCCGTACTGATTATTGCTGATGCATATCACCCCTGATGCGTGCGCAGCGCGTTATACCAGCCCACATCCCGCGCACTCTTGTCCACCTGATCCACCACGTCCAATACCAGCGCAAACAACGCCATACGCACCAGCACGCCGTTATCCGCCTGCCGAAAGATGGCCAGGTTGGGGTTTTGGTTCAGGTCGTTGTCCAACTCATTGGCATCCGCCCGCGAATCCCGCGGCAAGGGATGCATGATGACCGTGTTGGGTTCGCAGTATTGGGTGTAGATGGATTGGTTAAGGCGGAAACGCCCGCGATAAAGGTCGGCTTCTTCCTTACTGGAAAAACGCTCCTCCTGAATGCGGGTAGAGTAAGCAATGTCCACCTTGGAGATACTCTGCGGCAAGTCATCGGTTACCACGACGCTGTGCCCTACCTTGCGCAATTCTTCCACCAGGTATTCCGGCATCGCCAGTTCGCGCGGTGACACCAGGGTGACTTGCACCTTGTCGAACAGGCACAGGAGTTTGCACAGTGAGTGGACCGTTCGGCCATGCTTAAGGTCGCCGATCATCGCAATGCGCAAACCGTCCAGTCCGCGCCCTCTGGAACGCAGCTCTTTGCGAATGGTATAGAGATCCAACAATGCCTGGGTGGGATGTTCATTGGCACCATCCCCCCCATTGATGACCGGTACACGGCTGGCTTGCGCGAACTCAGCCACCGAACCGGCCTGTGGATGGCGCATACAAATGACGTCGCTGTAACCCGATAACACGCGTGCGGTGTCATACAGGGATTCACCCTTGGTGATGGACGAACTCTCAAAGCCGGTCGTCTCGCGCACCTCACCACCCAGCAGGTTAAATGCGCAACCGAAACTGATACGCGTGCGGGTACTGGCTTCAAAGAACATATTGCCGAGGATGGCGCCCTCCAGCACCCGCGTCATCCGCCGGCGCAGAGCGTAGGGCTCCATGGCGTCCGCCACGTCGAAAACGCGCTGGATATCTGCACGTTCAAATTGTTCGATGGAAAGAATGTGGGCGCCGGTAAAGTTCACGAATGGTCCTCAGTAATGATCCGCACAGTGGCGGTTAAGACAATGGATGGGGCAGTTGTACGATATAAAAAGCAGCCTGGTGACAACCCGGTAAATGCGGCTATTCTAACGGCACCGCCATCAATGGGAAATTGTTTATCCAGTGAGTTTGAAGATTTTGGACTTTACTGCTGTAATCAAACCAGATCTTGAGCGCCAGCGGCCGGTAGTTATAGACCAGTAAGGGCGAGTCATTACCGCAACATCAATAATAATTGTCACCGATAGGACCCAACGTGTTCGAATACCCGGAAACCTTGTCCAAATTCTGCACAGCCGAGACGGCAACCAGGATACTCACGTCCCACACTCTGCGCTGGAGTTCACCGCATTTGTTTGGCGACCCGTTTGAGTTGGATCATCGCACCGGGTTGAGTTTTGATCCGCATCTTTTGCTTAATGAAGTGGTGCGCACCACCATCGCTATGATTTTTTCCCCCAGCGCGCCCCACGGTAATTCACCCTTGATGAACGGCATCCGCCGCTGGCGTGATGACGGTCGGTTTGAAACGCCCGCCGAGGCCGAAGCGTCCGCCGCCTTGATGGAGTTGTTGTCGAAGATGGTGGACCAACGCCAGGCTGATATTGATATCCTGATGGCCGACTGGCGACACTTTACCCGTCACCTGCGCATCTGCAGCTTTAGCGCCAAGCCGGATAACCTGGCCTGCTGGCAACGGCATGCCGACAACCATCGCGGTGCCGTGATTCGCTTTCACGTTCACGAACTGGGCATTAATCCGGATGCAGCAGATGCCGTGCGGCCGATAGAGTACCGCCAGATCCGCCCCGAAATCACGACCATTAAAGAACAACTGAATGCCGCCATTTACGCCGAGAAACCGGATCTGCAAGCGGGCTTCCTCGATAAATTATTGTGCAAATCCAGCATCGCCAGCAGCGAACAGGAATGGCGTTGCTTCTACCACGCCCTGACGGAGCCCAGCAGTAAAAGCAACAACGATATGGATTGGTTTGATGATCGATCCTTTTTGAGTAAAGCGGTCAGTGCGATCTATCTCGGGGCCTATATGTCGGTGGAAGACAAAAAAGTGCTGCTGGATATGCAGAGGGAATATTATCCCAATGCCAAAATTCTTCAGGCGCAACCTGTGCACGGCAAATATGATGTTGAGTTCGTCAAGGTTGCGCGTTAGGCACTATTCCGGATAGAGCGGCAACTGCGCAGTATCGGCGCGTGCCTGTCGCTCCGGCAGGGCCGCGTGCACGCGGTCGAGGGCCATCTGAGCGGTTGGCCGATAGGTTGTTAATTTCCCGCCCATCAGCGATAACACACGCGGGCATTCCGCATTATCCACATCCAGCAATACTTCGCGCGGCCGAAAAAATGCGCTCTTTTCACTGCGCGGCAATACCCGCAATCCGGCAAAGCCCGTAACCGGTACACCGGAAAGATCCAGTGCTGGGAAATAGTGTTTCAGGGTATGCAGTAGATAGGCTTTTTCACTGTCAAGACAACGCGCCGCTTCGGGTGCGCCATGATGAATGGTTTCTGTGGTGCCGATCAGCAATTGTTGTTTCCAGGGCAATACAAAAATAGCGCGCTTATCCTGTGGTGCCTCCAGATAAAAATATTGATCCAGCAAGGGTGGCAGCAACAGGTGGCTGCCCTGCACCAGTTCCACCGCCGGCAAGTGGTGGGCGGGCGTAACACGGGCTAACACATCCAGGGCCCAGGGACCGCTGCAATTCATCAGCACATTCGCGGTTACTGTTTGCTGCTGCCCCTGAAATTCATAATCAATCTCGCAGTGCTTATCCTGCACCCGGGCAGCCACAAACCGGGCAGGAATAAGTACCTCGGCACCGAGCGATTGGGCAGAGCGCAATACCGCCGCCGTCAAGGCCGCATCATCTGTTTGTGCTTCGTAATAGCGAAATACCTCGCGCAAGCCGTCCTGTTTCAAGCCGGTCAAACTATCCCATTCCTGTTGCGGCAGGCTGCGAAAGTGAGCGGTGTTACTCAGGCCGGCGAGTACGGAATACAAACTTAAACCAGCACGGATGGTCAGCGGGGAGCGCTTGGAATCCTGGTAGATCGGAATGTGGAGGGGTTGTAACTTGACCAGATCAGGCGCGAGTTTTAATAACAATGCCCGCTCGCGCAGACTCTCGCGCACCAGGCCGAATTGAGCACTTTCCAGGTAGCGTAAACCACCGTGAATGAGTTTGGATGATTTGCTGGACGTGCCAGCGGCAATCGCCTGTTGCTCAAGCACCAGCACCGAATAACCCGCCGCCGTTGCCGCTTGCGCAACACCCGCGCCCTGAATCCCTGCGCCGATGACTACTACATCGTAATGCATAAAAAAATCCTGTTCATTTAGTGTAAATTGCCCAACCAGACCTGCACGGCATCTTGCCAATGGATAAATCGCTCGTGCAGTAAAGGGTTGTGCCGGGGAACAAAGGTGTCGTCATCATATTGGGGCCGCCATTGTTCAGGCATGCCTGCGGTGGTAAAAGCAACGCCTTGCAAG
The DNA here is from genome assembly GCF_051846955.1 of Cellvibrio sp. ARAG 10.3. Classification (NCBI taxonomy): domain Bacteria; kingdom Pseudomonadati; phylum Pseudomonadota; class Gammaproteobacteria; order Cellvibrionales; family Cellvibrionaceae; genus Cellvibrio; species Cellvibrio sp. ARAG 10.3. Next base: position 228,682 of record NZ_JBPYCU010000007.1, on the reverse strand, counting down.
GTTGCATCGGTGTTATCGCTACGGTGCACCGTCACGCCGGTTAAATCTGCCAATCGTTGACACACCTCATCCGCCCGGCTCAAACCGCCGCTAATGTAAATACGTTTTGCTGGCCCCAAGGATTGCATCAACCGAAAATTTACCAGCAACTGGAACAACACACTCTCCAGCCAGGTTTGAATTTTTTCCACAGGTGTCAATGCATCGCTGAAGCGAGAAGTCAGGTCCGTTCGCCAGTAAGGTGCGCTCAAACCGCCAACGGCATTTAAAAAACAGGCATCGCTTTTGGTTAACGGCGTTGCCAGGGCTGAGTCGATAGTCGCCGGCGTGATAGCCATACCGATATCCTTTTGCAGCCAGTCGATAGCCGCTGCCGCACCGTTAACTGTCGCTTCCCAGGCATAAAGCCGCGCGGCGGATGTATGACCGGGATCAGGGAGCCAGAGTGGACTGACCAATAACCCGGCCGGTGCTTCACATTGCCCCGCCACGCGCTGAATAAACGCACCGGTACCGATATTGATATAACACGCATCTGCCTCTGGCATACCGCGCGCAAATAAGGATGCGCCCTGGTCGCGCTGGCAGGTGTTTAGCGGAACATCCTGACCATCCAATCGCAGTCGACCCACCACGCTGTTGTGCCAGACACAAGTGGGGAGGGTCGCTTTATCAATGTGAAAGATATCCAACAGCTCCTGATCCCAATCATTCGTGGAGAGATTCCACAACAAGGTGCGTTGCGCGTGACCGGGATCAATCGCAGTACGGTCCTTGTTATCGCGCAACAGATTGCGAAACAGGTAACTGGCGATGGGGCCAATCATTAATTGGCGGGAGGCCGTAGCGGATTTGACAGCATCAATGTGATCAAGGCACCAGCGCATCTTGCTCGCACCGTAATGCGGTGAAATACGAATACCCGTGCGCTGCTGCACTGCGTGTTGCGATAACGGAAAATCCTGCAACAGGCTTTCTGCACGCCGGTCCTGCCAACTTAATACCGGCGATAACGCCGCGCCGGTTGCAGATTGCCAACACAGCAAAGACGATCCCTGTCCGGCGAAACCGGCGGCGATCACCGATGCAGGGTTTTTCCTCAACACCTGCTCAATCTGTTCGAGGCATTCACGGATGCCCGCAAGAATCTCCCCGCCGTCCTGCTCCACATGGACCTGCCGGTGCTCATCGGTATAAGTGCGGGTCGCGCAGGGTGCGGAGAACATACATACCCGCTCGCCGGTATGCCGATAGAGTGCCACCCGGCTGCTTTGGCCGCCCTGGTCAATCGCCAGAACCAGTGAATTGCAAGGAACAACCATGTAAAATTCCGCCGACCAATACGCCGTGAGCATACTCTTTATCGAGGCGCAAAAAAAAGCGGCCCGTTCTGAAAAGACCGGGCCGCCCGCTAGCCAGTATGACAAAGAAAGACTTATTCCCCTGAGCCGGGGTTCGGTATAAAACCGCCGTAGGGAAACTGGGCAACCTTGTCACTGCCCTTGAACTCACTGATCTTGGCTGAGCCCTCTTTTTCCACTTCATCAATGCGCACGATGGCATGCATGGGGATATAAGAGCGCTTTACGCCCGCGAACTCATTCTTCAAACGCTCTTCCGCCGGATCAACCAGCAATTGGCTGCGCTCGCCAAAGACAAATTCCTCAACCTCGATAAAACCATACATCTCGCTCTGGTAAATCGCCCGGGCAAAGACTTCGTAGACCTGCCCCTGATTGAGGAAAATGACCTTGTAAGTGGGTTTAACTGCCATATAACTCTCTGACTCTTTGTTGCAGATAGCTGAAAATCAGCCACTCATATGAAGGGCGCGAAGGATAGCATATTCTGTCAATGGCTCACGCAGATTCTTGTGGACAAACCGTCCAACGCGCTTCTACTACTATAGGCTTTACCCCCCAAGGCCGCTATAATGCGCGCCCGAGTTTTCTGCGTAATTTTTGATCAGGTTTACTGCCATGACCACCACTGAAACCACAACCAAGAAGCTGTATATCAAAACCCACGGTTGTCAGATGAACGAGTATGACTCTTCGCGCATGCGCGATCTGCTGGGGGAGTCGCACAACATGGTGGCGACGGAAAACCCGGAAGATGCGGATGTGATCCTGATCAATACCTGCTCCATCCGCGAAAAAGCCCAGGAAAAATTGTTCCATGAGCTGGGCCGGTGGAAGCAGCTAAAAAAGAAGAATCCCAACCTGGTGATTGGCGTCGGCGGCTGTGTCGCCAGCCAGGAAGGCGCCGCTATTGCCGAACGGGCACCTTATGTTGACCTGATCTTCGGCCCGCAAACCCTGCACCGCCTGCCGGAAATGATGGAAACCAAGCGCGAAAACGGCGCCGTCGTGGTGGATATCAGCTTCCCCGAAATTGAAAAGTTCGACCGCCTGCCCCAACCCGATGCGGACGGCGTCAGCGCCTTTGTATCGATCATGGAGGGCTGCTCCAAGTACTGCACCTTCTGCGTGGTGCCTTACACCCGTGGCGAAGAAGTCAGTCGTCCGGTGGCGGACGTCATGGCCGAGATCGTCCATCTGGCGGGCCAGGGTGTGCGCGAAGTCAATTTACTCGGCCAGAACGTCAATGCCTATCGCGGTGCCGGCAAAGACGGCACGGTGGTCGATCTTGCGGAATTGATTACCTATGTAGCGGCGGTTGAGGGTATTGATCGTATCCGCTTCACCACATCCCACCCGGTGGAATTCAGTGATGCGCTGATTGATGTCTACAACGAGGTGCCGGAGCTAGTCAGCCACTTGCATCTTCCGGTTCAAAGCGGCTCTGACCGTATCCTTATGGCGATGAAGCGCGGCCATACGGCGCTGGAATATAAATCCAAGCTGCGCCGCCTGAAGAAAATTCGCCCTAACATCAGTTTCTCGTCCGACTTTATTATCGGTTTCCCCGGCGAGACGGATGCAGACTTCGAAGCAACCATGAAGCTTATCCACGATATGGACTTCGATACCTCCTTCAGTTTTATCTATAGCCCGCGTCCCGGTACCCCGGCAGCAGACTTGCCGGATGACACGCCGGAAGAGGTGAAAAAACAACGCCTGCAAATCCTGCAAGACCGACTGATTCAACAGGCTATGGGTATCAGCAGACGGATGGTCGGCAATACAGAGCGCATACTGGTAACCGGGTATTCGCGCAAAGACCCCGGCCAATTGTGCGGCCGCACGGAAAACAACCGCGTGGTGAACTTCCGTTGCGATAATCCGGCCTTGATCGGTAAGTTTGCGGATATCCTGATCGAGGAAGCGCTGCCCAATTCATTGCGCGGTACCTTGATCAGTTCGGAGCTTGACGCTGATTGGTGCTGAAGCGCTCACTGTCTATTGCTAGCATCGCCGATATACCGCTTCACACCAGACTCAACTATGCGCTCCGGTAAAAGTCCCGGCAGCGTTTGATTAGGTAAGGAACTGCATGATGAGGTTGAACAAGGACTACGTGTGGCCGATTATTGGACTGGCTGCGGTAGGATTTTCGGCTTGGTTGTTGTTCCATCAGCTGCGCGACATCTCTTTTGACGATATCGTCGACAGCCTCAATGCAATCCCTTTCAGTGGCTGGCTGTTGTCAGCCCTCGCCACGCTCCTCGCCTATGCCGCCCTCGCTGGCTATGACCGGCTCGCGTTGATGCACCTGCGCAAAAAAATCTCCTGGGGTTATATCGCGGCGGCTTCCTTCACAGCTTATGCGATTGGCCATAACATCGGCGCCTCGGTGTTTTCCGGGGCGGTCGTGCGCTATCGGGCTTACACGGCCAAGGGGCTCAGCGGTGCAGACGTTGGCGTGCTGGTAGCCTTTTGTTCGTTTACCTTTACCCTGGGCTCCATCCTATTGGGCGGCATCGTATTGCTGATCGAACCCCGGCTGCTTAACCGATTTTTTGAAGACCTGGCGCTGTGGGTGCCGATTGCCAGCGGTGTGGCAATGCTGGCTGCCACCGGACTCTATGTGGTCGGCAGCAGTCTGCGCCTCAAGTCCCTGCGTATCCGCAACTTTCGCTTGCAGTACCCGCGCTTACCCATAGTGGTACGCCAACTGATCATTGGTCCGCTGGAGCTGATTGGTGCGGCAGCCATTATTTACTTTGCGCTGCCTGCCGCCAGCAACCCCGGTTTCCTGCTGGTATTGGGCATCTTCCTGGCCTCCTTCTCCGCCGCGCTGGTTTCCCACGCGCCGGGTGGGCTTGGGGTGCTGGAAGTGGTCTTCCTGCTGGCGCTGCCGGATGTGAACCCCGCCGATGTGATAGCCGCGCTGCTGGTCTTCCGGTTGTTTTACCTGTTGATTCCCTTCGCTTTATCGCTGGTGATCGTGTTGTTGTTCGAGCACGACCAATGGCTCCAGCGATGGCGCCTGGCTCGCAAACCACCGGCAGACTAGGCCAGGTCTCTATAACCGAAGGTTAGTAAAAAAGTGTTGGAAAGAATCAATTGGCCGATAAAGAGGCTTTTACCCGCTCCGGGAATGGTTTAGTCTTTAGCCGTGTACAGTCAAAAGAGCCTCGACTCCCCATTGATGAATAGCCATGTAGTTACCAGCCCCGACGCTATCACCCGTCAGTTGACCTTGGAACCGGATGATAGCCGACGCCTCGCCAATCTCTGCGGTCAGTTCGGCCAACACCTGCGCCAGATCGAACAACGCCTGAATGTGGAAATCCGCAACCGCGGCAATGAGTTTGCCCTGGTTGGTGAAACACATCCCACCCAGGCCGCCGCTGAGTTATTACGCCACCTTTACCGAGAAACCGATAATGTCGAGCTGACGCCGGACGAGATTCATCTCGCCCTGCAAACCTCCGGCATAGAGGCCCTTATGGAACAATTGAATACCCCTTACGACGCTGATACCACCGACACTGCCACGGAACAGGATAACGAGGACACCAGCGCCGGTATTACCTTGATCCGTACCAAGAAGTGCACGATCAAACCGCGCGGCCTGAACCAGCAGCGCTATGTGCGCGCTGTGCAAAATAACGATATTAACTTTGGTATCGGCCCGGCCGGTACCGGCAAAACCTACCTTGCCGTCGCCTGTGCGGTTGAGGCCCTGTTAAAGGACGAAGTGGAGCGAATCTTACTGGTTCGTCCCGCAGTAGAAGCCGGAGAAAAGCTGGGCTTTCTGCCGGGTGACCTCGCGCAAAAGGTCGACCCTTACTTGCGCCCCCTCTACGATGCGCTGTTCGAGATGCTGGGCTTTGAGACGGTTGGCAAGTTGATGGAGCGCGGCGTCATTGAGGTCGCACCACTGGCCTTTATGCGGGGCCGCACGCTCAACAACTCCTTTGTTATCCTTGACGAGAGCCAGAACACCACGCGGGAACAAATGAAGATGTTCCTTACCCGTATCGGGTTCGGCACCACAGCGGTCATCACCGGTGACCCCACCCAGATCGACTTGCCGCGGGGCCAGCAATCCGGGTTACGTCATGCGATCGAAGTGCTTGAAAATGTGGCGGGTATCAGCTTTACCCACTTCAACTCCAAAGACGTGGTGCGCCATCCCCTGGTACAACGTATTGTCGAGGCTTACGATCAATTCGAGCAGAAACCGGGCATAACCAGCTGATTATCATGGCCACTCACGTTGATATTGATGTTGCCAGCAGCAGCACCCGGATTCCCGTCACCGAACACATTGAACATTGGATCAGCACTGCCCTGGCGGCAGTGCCTGATCTGGACCGTTCCACGTCCGAAGTTAGTGTTTACATTGTGGATGAGGCAGAAAGCCAGGAACTGAACCTGCGCTATCGCCAACAAGACAAACCCACCAATGTGCTCTCTTTCCCTGCCGACATTCCCCCCGAATTAAATCTTCCGTTATTGGGGGATCTCGTAATCTGTGCCCCGGTCGTAGAACGTGAGGCGGTCGAGCAGCGTAAAACCCTGGAGGCCCACTGGGCTCATATGGTGGTTCACGGGACCTTGCATTTGTTGGGGTATGACCATATAACCGACCCCGAGGCAGAGGAAATGGAAGGCCTGGAAACACACATCCTGACGGGCATGGGTTTTCCGGCACCTTACGAACTACACGAATAACAACCCTCACAGAATCATTTTTCTATCACAGGAAAGCATTACCATGTCGGACGATCCCACGAGTAGCAGCGTTCAGCGCCAAGCAGACCGCATTGAAAAGCAAGACCGGTCCTGGCTGGACAAACTGCTCCACGCCTTTAGCGCTGAACCTAAATCCCGCGAAGAATTACTGGACATCATTAAGGATGCCGCCAATAACCAGTTGTTGGATCAGGAAGCCTTGAGCATCATTGAAGGCGCCATGGATGTGTCCTCCCTGCAGGCCCGTGAAATCATGGTGCCGCGCTCGCAAATCGTCGCTGTGCGCATTGACGATACGCCTCAGGAATTTTTACCCAAGATTATCGAATCCGGTCACTCGCGCTTCCCGGTAATCGGTGAATCTGCCGATGACATTCGCGGCATTCTGTTGGCCAAAGATTTGTTGCGCCTGCTGCTGGATAACCAGCAGGATTTCAACCTGGAAAATATTCTGCGCCCAGCCAATATCATTCCCGAAAGCAAACGCGTGAATGTGCTGCTGCGTGAATTCCGCGAGAAGCGTTATCACATGGCGTTGGTGATTGATGAGTACGGCGGTATTTCCGGTCTGCTCACCATTGAAGATATTCTGGAAGAAATTGTCGGGGATATCGAAGATGAAACCGATGAAGAAGTCAGCGATGATTTCATCAAGCGCGTCGGCGAAACCGACTATATCGTTAAAGCGCTCACCCCCATCGAGGAATTCAACGAGTTTTTTGGTTCGGGCTTGAGCGAAGATGACTTCGACACTATTGGCGGTATCCTGATGCAGGAGTTCGGCCATCTGCCCAAGCGCAACGAGGTGGCGACGATCGATAACTTCCAGTTCCGGGTGCTCTATGCAGACAACCGACAAATACATCTGCTAAGGTTGACCGTCAACAAATAGCAACAATCCCGCCTCTCCCGGCGGGATTTTTTTAGCAGCCCTTTTAATCTCTGCGACGACTTTTCCTACATGACTGTCTCACCCTTCGTATCGCGCCTGCAAACCCTGCCCGGCTGGCTCGCCGGCATCCTGGCTGTGGTTGCCGGCACCCTGATTCCGCTCAGCCTCGCCCCTTTTCAACTCTGGCCACTGGGTATCGGCGGCATGGCGCTCCTGGCCTTACTGCTTGAACAAGGTTCACTGGCCCAGGTTTTCAAGCGCGCCTGGTTTTTTGGTGTTGGCTTGTATGGTGTGGGGGTGTCGTGGATTTATGTAAGCATCCACGATTTTGGCGGCGCCTCGCCGTTGCTGGCGGGCTTTTTGACGCTGCTGTTTGTTTGTTTTATGGCCTTGATGTTCAGCCTGCCCTTCTATCTTTACGGGCGTTGGTTCAGCCGCTGGCGCTGGAGTTTATTGCTGGCCTTTCCCGCGACTTGGCTTTTGGGTGAATGCTTTCGCTACTGGTTCCTGACTGGCTTTCCCTGGTTGTACAGTGGCTATGCGCATTTGCACACCCCGTTATCCGGTTGGGCGCCGGTGATCGGCGTGATCGGCCTGGGTTTTCTCTGCGCGTTAACAGCGGGCGTCATCGCTCAATTACTTTGGCAATGGCGTCAGCGCGCGGTGGCGCTGCTCGGAAGTGTGGTGGTTGTCCTCTGGCTGGCCGGATTTGCGCTGAAAGATGTGGCCTGGACTCATTTGGACGATAAGCCGATTAACGTCGCCATGGTTCAGCCAAACATCTCACAGGACATCAAATGGAGTGCTGCTTTTGTCGAGCCTACGCTGGATTTGCTGCGCACCATGACGGAAGACCTTTGGCAGAATGATTGGGTTATCTGGCCGGAAGCAGCCATTCCCCTCACTTACCACCAGGCCCTGCCTTTTTTAAACGAAATGAATGACCGCGCCACTGAAGAAGGCACAGGCTTAATGACCGGCATCATCTACGATAACCCGCGGGATGATAATTACTACAACTCGATTGCCGGGTTCGGTGATGCCATGGGGATCTACCATAAACGCCGCCTGGTGCCGTTTGGTGAATACGTGCCGCTCGAAGACTGGCTGCGCGGTTTGATCCACTTCTTTGATTTGCCGACCTCCATCATCGCGTTTGGCCCGATGGAGCAACGGGGAATCCAGATCGGCCAGGTCGCCGTTTCACCGTCGGTTTGTTATGAATTGGTGTACCCGGATTTAGTCGCTTTCAGCGCGCGGGATGCGCAGGTGTTGCTGACCATCAGTAACCTGGGCTGGTTCGGCGATTCCATCGGGCCCTTGCAGTTTATGGAGATGGCGCAGATGCGCGCCCTGGAAACCGGCCGTTACCTGGTGTACAGCACCAATAACGGCAGCAGTGCGTTTATCGATGAGAAGGGTCGCATCATCAACTTCAGCAAGGCCTTCTCCACCGAAACCCTGAGCGGACAGGTTTACGCCGCTGAGGGTATGACGCCTTTTATGCGGTGGGGCAGCTTGCCTCTTGCCATTCTGAGCCTGGTACTGTTGGTTGGCATTCGCGTTTTACGCGGGAAAACGCCTGCCGATCAGGCAGGCATTCTGGATGGGATTGATAACACGAAAGTTTAGGGCCTGTGTGAACAGGCCCTAATAACCTGCCGCCGGAGAAATCTCCTGCGGCTCGGTCGGCCTGGCCAGATTGCGTGTCTGGCCATAGGTGATGGGAACGACCGTTGCCTTGGCAATCCAGTCCTGCAACCGCTTGCCTTCATCCAGATTGTTCAGCATGACAAATTTATAATTCACCAACGCCATGTCATTCCACACGATATCAAAGCGACCAAACAGGCTGCCTTGCTGGGGATGATAAACGTGGCGATAAAATTGTGTGCTGGTGGGATGCAAATCCAGTCGCCGCGTCAACTGCGCGAGATAGGTGGCAGCGTTGCGTGAGATAGAACTGCTTGCGTTGTTTTGTCTATCCGCCATAAAAACCGCAACAGTCCCGGCCAGTGCAAGGACTTTTACATCTACACCCACCTCCACATTGTCCCGGTCGAGCAACAACATGGCAGTCATCTTCGGTAAGCAATTGGTTTTCATAGCGCTCAATTTTTGTTGTTTAGGTGGCCGCAGCCTTCAGTTGATCGTGGGGATCGAGCAAACGCATCAATTGTTGTCGTTGCACAGGTGAGGTCACTAACTCACCTCTTCCTGACAAGGGTGTGGTGCCCACCCACTCAAAACGCCAGCGCCACAGGCTTTGCTCATCGGCGGCGCTGCGCAATTCCACCAATTCAAAATGCTTCGTGTCAAGTTGAAAACGATGCAATAACTGAAACGCGAAATGGTCGGCATTTTTTCCCACAAAACTCGACGCCTGCTGGCTCAACGCGGTAACAAAAACGTAATCGCGCAGCTCTGTGGGTATATGGGTAACGCCCAGGAAAACCTTTTGACCGAGGCGGTTGTCGAGTTCCAGCCGGGTAAAACAGGCGTGATGCTGCATGGGGGAATGACCTTATTGTAAGAATGATTGCCGTGGGTAAAACATCTATGCCGATTACCACTTTGCGGATGATGATCCGACTAAAACAGGGGGCGGCAGTTTACGCACAAACGGCTCAGGCGCAAGCGAATTCATCATAGACTTGTATCGAGAGTGATTTATCCGCCAAAATAAACTTTTTGTCTGACCTTTATGGTGAAAGCCCGTTGCCAGCGTTCGTTGGACTGTCAACAATGCATTACCACTGCTCGGGGGGAAATGTATCTCCCGCTGTGACAGCAGGCTTGGTTGGATTACCACTTGAAACCATCGTTTTATCGCGCTTTATCGTAAGGAAGCACCATGATGAATTCAGTTCGTTTTATGTTTCTGGTATCGCTGCTGACACTGATGGTGTCCGGTTGCACGTCACACTCTCACGGTGTAATTGATACGCCTCGCAAGGCGTTGTTGTTACCCGAAGATACGTTTGGTGATCGGGCATCGCGTGTGATTTATCCCAACCAGAACTGGGACCCCGATGACAGTTTATGGTTCTACAACACGCCCCAGGGTTCCCATCTCTTACCCTATAACATCTTCCTGCATCTGGAGCAGGCTGAGCGCCCGGCGCTGTTTCGTCACAGCGACAATATGAATCGCCTGCGTTACCTCACCCAAAAGCCCTCGCCTGCTAATCCGGACGGCTTGCCACTGGGTTGGGTCAAAGAGACTTATCAGGGTAAAGACTATGTCGGTTTAACCTGCGCGGCCTGCCACACGGGCCAGGTTAACTATCAGGGCGTCGCGATTCGGATTGACGGTGGGCCGACCCTGTCAGATATGGACAAGCTGTTAATTGAGCTGGCCGATGCACTCGCTGCCACGGTTAATGATTCAGAAAAATTTATCCGCTTTGCCAACAGGGTTCTTGCTAACACCGACGCGGAGCACCAACAGGCCTTGCGCGATGAGCTGAAGTCTCTGGCGCAAAACCTGCGCCGCTATAACACCGCCAATGCCTCTTATGCAGACCAGCAACCGGTGCCGTACGGCTATGGACGCCTTGATGCGTTTGGGCGGATTTACAACCGGGTTTTCGCTCATCTCACACCCGGTACAGACAATGGTAATCCGGCTAATGCACCGGTCAGCTACCCGCCTTTGTGGGACACACCCCACCATGATTTTGTGCAGTGGAACGGCGTGGGCGACAACGAAGCGGACGGCACCTTATCGCGCAACGTCGGGCAAGCTATCGGTGTATTTGCCAGCATGGATTTGCAGCGTTTACCCGAGGATGCCGGCTACACCTCTTCCGTCAATATTCACAACCTGCGCCACCTGGAAACGCACCTGGAAAAGCTCTGGTCGCCCCGCTGGCAAGAACTGGCGGATCAAAAAATCCTGCCGCCGATCAACCATGAACTGGCAGGGAAAGGCCTGGCGGTTTATGTTGAATACCAATGCCACACATGTCATCAACTCATTGACCGTAACGATCCAGAGCGACGAATTATTGCCCGCTTCAGCAGTGTGCAGCAGGTCAACACCGATCCCGTCATGGCTAACAATGCGCTCTATTACACCGACAAGAGCGGGTACCTGGAAGGCCTGGTTTCCCTCAAACCGCCCAGCAAAACATTTGGCCCCCGAGTATCAGCCCTGGCCGCGGTGCGTGATGTGACCGAAGGGGTTATTCGCGCGGCGGCACCGCAGGAAAGCGCGAAAGGTATTGACCATACCCGGCGGCCAACCGTGTCCATCTCATCGACTCACAAGCTGCTGGATTTTGAGTACGTCGATAAAGCGAATCTGCAAACGCTCAAGGCCTACAAAGCAAGACCGCTGAATGGTATTTGGGCCACGGCGCCCTATTTGCACAATGGTTCCGTAGCTAACCTCTATGAATTGTTTCTGCCCAGTTGCAGCGATGACGAGATAGCGGCGGGAAAATTTTGCCGGGCCAATCAATTCACCCTCGGTTCGCGCGAACTTGATCCGGTCAAGGTAGGACTCGTTCAACGCGACCCGCGCGATTACCCGGCGGTGTTTGTGTTGGACACTCGGCTGCCGGGCAATTCAAACAAAGGCCATGAATATGCAGCAGGTGTTACGCCGGTTGCCGTTGTGGATGAGCGCGGTCAATTGGTCAGGGATGAAGCTGGCAAGCTGGTGATGCGTACACTGCCGCCCATTAGTGAAGAGAAACGCCTGGCCTTGGTTGAATTTTTGAAAACCCTGTAGCCCGGGCCGGCGTAATTGTCGTTTATATTTTTTCGGCCCAGCGCTCCTTAACCTCCAGTATCGCCGGCAACTGTTCAAGAAATAATTCAACCAGTTGCGGATCAAAATGCTTGCCGCATTGTTCGCGAATATACGCAATGGCTTCATTCAGCGGCCAGGCTTTTTTGTAGGGCCGCTGAGTGGTAAGGGCATCAAAGACATCCGCCACAGCCACAATACGTCCCACCATTGGAATGTCCTCGCCTTGCAAACCGCGCGGATACCCACTGCCGTCCCAGCGCTCGTGATGCGTCAAGGCGATGTCGTGGGCCATATGTAATAAACCGGCGGGATGCACACCGATAATGCGTGCACCAATCACCGGATGTTCACGCATGACCGCCCACTCGTCCGGCGTTAATTTGCCGGGCTTTTGCAAGATACTATCGGGAATGCCAATCTTGCCGATGTCGTGCATGGGGGCCGCGTGCAACAAATCTTCTGCCGTGGCTTCATCAAAGCCGGCAGCGCGGGCAATAATGTGGGAATAGTGGCTCATGCGAATAACGTGGAGCCCGGTTTCGTTATCTTTATATTCAGCGGCCAAACCAAGTCGCTGCACAATTTCCAGACGCGTTTTCTTTAATTCATCCACACGCACCAGGGACAAATGCGTCGCTACCCGTGCACGCACAATGGCACCACTTACCGGCTTGGTAATGTAATCCACTCCGCCGACTGCAAAGCCCTGTGCTTCTTCGGCGGCATCGCTTAACGCGCTTACAAAAATCACCGGGATATGTTGCGTGCGCACATTGTGTTTTAATTTTTCACATACCTGATAACCGTTCATCTCCGGCATCATCACATCGAGCAGGATCAAATCGGGCAGCTCGGCATCGGCCAGCTCCAATGCATCTTCCGGCGATTTCGCGAACAGCAAACGGTAGTGTTGTTTGAGGATTTGGCGCAACACATTCAGGTTGGTTGCCTCATCGTCCACCACCAGAATGGTGATGCTGAAGTCTGTGGTCATACGGTGATTCCCACCCTATTCGTTATTGATTATTGTTGATGTCAGGTATCGGCTAGCTGTTGTTGTAATGTGTCCAGGTGGCGCAAGGCCGCTGAAAATTCGAAATCCATCATCGCCTGCTGGATTCGGCCAATAATGATTTGATGGGCATCTGCACGAAAAGCCTGTTTGATCAGGCGCAGGGATGCTTCATCCAGCTCACCTCGGCCTAACGCTGTTTTTAATTGGGTAATCGCCAACGCACTGTGCGCGGGATCAATCAACAATTGCGGTGCAATCATTTCGCGTAATTGCGGCAGAGCATTGACAGCGGCAACCAGCTGATCAAATACGCTTTGCAATTCGTCACGCTGCTTGAGCCAGGTGTCACCATGGAGTTGTTCTAGCGGTATTTGCGCAATGTGCTTAAGCACGTCTGCCAGAGCCGGCAGTGCAAGATTCACTGCCGCACCGCGCGCCCGATGCAAGAGCTGGGCAACCGCCGACACATTTTGCAGCTTTAGTGCCGCTTCAAGATTTTCCACCAGAGCGCGATTTTCGGCGATAAATTGACGCAGCGCGTTGTAATAAAACGTTTCGCTTTGCCACAGGGCCAGGCCCGCACTGAGCGAAATGGGCACCGGTGCCGACACCGGGTTCGACGATGAACAAACTTGCGTTTGCACCGTCAGACCGAGCAAGCGCGCCATCTCCGATTGCAACTCAAACAGGTTGATCGGTTTAGTGGCAAAACCGTCCATTCCCGCCTCGCGTGCGGCCAGTTTGTCGGCGTCCAGCACGCTGGCGGTCAACGCGATAATCGGTGTGGGCTTTAATTGATTCGCCTGTTCGTGTTGACGCATCAAACGGCTGGACTCCAGGCCGTCCATCACCGGCATTTGCACGTCCATCAATACCACATCAAAGGTACGCTGCTGGAATACGGCCAGCGCCTCTGCGCCGTCCATCACAGCAGTGACCTGATGCCCGCCTTTGCGCAACAGAATGTCCAGTAACTGCACATTCGGCACGACATCATCGACAACCAGAATGCGCAACGGGGGTAGCGCCAACAATTGACGATCCGGCAGGCGCGTATGGATTTCTCCCTGTAACAACGGAATGCGAAAACTGAAGACCGATCCTTTACCCAATTCACTGGTAACGCTGATGGTGCCGCCCATCAATTCAATTAACTGCTTGCTGATGGTGGTGCCCAACCCCGAACCGCCAAAGCGGCGGGTCATGGAAGCATCCGCTTGCGTGAAGGGTTCAAAGATGTGTTGCAGCCGATCAGCCGCAATGCCAATGCCGCTATCGCGGATGGCAAAACCAATAAAGCCTACGTCTGCGGATACATTCACCACCACTTCCCCGCGCTCAGTAAATTTCACCGCATTACCGATCAGATTGACCAACACCTGACGCAGGCGCTGTTCATCGCCGCGAAAAAACTCACCCATGCCAGACGCGTATTCCAGGCGCAACGCCAGACCTTTTTGCTCCGCATTGACCTTAAAGGTGGCCAGCACCTGATACAGCAATTCAGTTAACGAAAAATTAACCTCTTCCAGCTCTACCACACCACGCTCCAGTTTGGCGGTATCCAGCACATCGTTAAGCAAATGCAGTAACGAGCCGGAAGCGTGATTGATGGTATCGAGATATTGTTTTTGTTCTTCACTCAGCGGAGTCTGTAAAAGAATGTCGATAAAGCCAATGATCGCATTCATCGGGGTGCGAATTTCGTGGCTCATATTGGCCAAAAATTCTGTTTTCACTGCCACCGCCTGCTCGGCTTTTATTTTTTCATGGCGCAAGACCTGCTCCATCTCGTAGCGTTGGGAAATATCCAGGATCACCCCGTCGAGCCACACAATTTCACCCACGTCGTTGGTGATCAGGCTGCCGTTTTCCCATACCCAAAGAATCCGGCCATCTTTGTGGATGATGCGATATTCCACTTCAAAAACTTTGTCGCTGTTAAGGATGTGCAAGCCGATCCGTTCCCGATCATCCGGATGCACAATATCACTAAACGTAATGCCTCCCGGTCGCATAAAGGCTTTCGCCGGATAACCGGTAAATCGCTCTACCGCATCACTGATATACAACATGGTCCAGTCTTTGTCGGGCAAGCAGCGATAAGAAATGCCGGGTAAATTGCCGACCAATGAACGAAATTTTTCCTCGCTTTCACGCAATGCCGTTTCAAATTGTTTACGTTCAGCGATATCACCCACAACCGCTACATAAAACGTGTTTTCAGGCATCTGCGCCTTACCAATGGTAAGGTGCACCGGCATGGAGCGTCCGTTTTTATGCAACCCAATGACATCTTTACCGCGCGTGTAGTCTTGTTCATGCAAGCTGGGTAACAGGTAAGTGATCGCTTTCCCTCGAATTTCTTTTATTCGCCAACCGAACAACCGCTCCGCCGCCGGATTGATATCGCGAATCACGCCGTCCCCATCAAACAGAATCAAACTCTCAATGGCAGTTTCAAAGATGGTTTTGTGCTGTAGCTGCTGATATCGCAGGCGACGAAACAATTCGCGATAGCGCAGCAAGCCATTCACCACCAACACCAGCAGCGTCAGCGCAATAGTGAGCGCACTGATGGTGAGCGCAATAAAGGTGGCGTCATTGGTGGGATTGTTTTCCGCCAGCTCGGCCACGCCCACAAAACGCGCTGCTGCCATGCCGGTGTAATGCATGGCATTGATCGCCAGGCCCAGAACGCAACCACCGAGCAATACCGAGGCAAGTTCGCTTTGCCAGCGCACGCGAAAGCGTATCCAGAAGCCGAGGATCGCCAGCACCACCGCCACCCCTAATGACACGACAAACATCAGGGGGTCAATGCGCAGTAACGGTGCCATCTCCATTGCGGCCATCCCGGTGTAATGCATCGCGCCGATACCACATCCCACCAGGGTGCCGCCAATGACCAACTGGCGCAGCCTGACCTGCGCATGACTCAGGAGATGTAGGGCAATACCTGATGCAAAGAATCCCGGAAGAAACGACACCAGCGTCAGGACGCGGTCGTATCGCACGTTGGCACACAGCGCAAATGACAGCATGCCGACAAAATGCATGGCCCAGACACCACCACCCAGGGCCAGGCTACCTGTCAACAAAATCAGGAAACGGGTCGGACGATGATGGCTGTGGCGCGCCTGGCCGGCCATCTGCAATGCCATGCTTGCCGCGAACACAGACAGCAAGACGGACAGCACGACAAGGTAAGGATCGTAGGTGCCAAAGAGCAACAAAGCGGAATCGCGCGGATAATCAAACCAAGTCAGGAAACGTGTCGCCACACCAGGACCTCTTGACGGGTGTCGTTATGTCCTGTGCGAATTACATGGGAGTCAGCGCAGACAGGATTTTCTCTCACATGGTTCAAGCATAGACCGCCGCACCGCCCCTCGCTAACTTACGCTGGCATCAAAAGCAGATTTTTCAGCGCGATTCCAGGGTATCCACCGACACCCCGGAAGCCAGGTCAACCGAGCCGCAAATACGGTTGCGCCCTTCCGCCTTGGCGCGGTAGAGAGCCTTGTCTGCCTGGGCAATCAAGTCGTCGGCAAGGCTGGCGCGCGTGCTGGCAATACCACCACTCAAGGTCAGGATGTGATAGGGGCTGTGGTCGTGGGTCAGGGCGAGTTGTTGGACAGCCAGGCGCGCACGTTCAGCGGCATGACTCGCATCGCGAATATCCGAGCCCGGCAATAACATCAACAGTTCTTCACCACCATAGCGGTAGAGGGTATCGCCCTGACGCATGGTGTTTTTTATCGCGGATACAACCGCTTGCAGGGCGTGATCGCCCTCGACATGACCATAGTGATCATTGAAGGGCTTGAAATAATCGAGATCCAGCAGGGCGATGGCGTAGGCCTGGCGGGTGCGTTGCGCTGTGGCTGAGACTTTCGCCATATCCGTTTGCATCGCACGACGATTGCCGATGCGCAGCAGCGGGTCTTCCCGGGACTGGGCACGCAACTCGGTATTGGCGTCCATTAATACTGATTGTTGCTCAAGGATGTCGACATAGAGATTAATCATGTCAGTGTGGGTGACCATACCCACAAGATAACCTTGGTGATCTATGACCGGTAGATGGCGCACATGATGTGCGCGGGCAAGCCGCAGGGCATCGAAGAGGCTGGCGTCCTGCCGTACGCAGACCGGGTCGGGCGTCATGATGGCGGACACTGTCCAACAGTCGATTACCCCGGTTTGCAGGGCGCGTGAATAAGCCGCTACCAGATCGCGCTCTGTCAGAATTCCCTTAACCAAGCCATCCGCTGTGATGACCGCACAGGAATGATTGTTGGCGCGCATGGTGGCGACAACATCTACCAGGAGGTCGTCTTCCCTGGCAGAGGAACCCACTGAGGTCATCAAGTCGCTAACGGTCGTCATAAATTTTCCTGAGAACCACCCCCGTAAACCCTCTCCTGCATCCTTCTTATGTTATGAGTTGCAGTGACAGGGAAAATGTGCGGCGGATGATAGCATGAATGGCGTTAAAATCTTCACCTATTGAGCAACATTTATACGAAGCGTTTGAGAAGTAATCGACACCATCACCACCTCCGTGAGCATTTCCGTTTAAAAGGGCCGGGGATTTGTAAAAAATTGTGCGACAACGCAGAGGGACACGCTGCGATCCTGCACCGAGCGCCGCGGTGTACCGCTGTATCACCGACATCGCCGGATCCCGTATCCGACGGCTCCCGTCCGAATTCCTGAACCAATTGTATGCTGAGGGAGTCCTAATTCGCACGCCAGACCGCACCACACCACCAACCTAACCTCTCCTGCAGATATCTATGCGTTTGGATTGACACCGCGCCCCATGACACACAGAATCGCCGGCTAGGTTTTTTTATCAGGAACAGGCTGCATGAATACAGATAGAATCCAGCGCTTGCTTAACCGTAGCGCCCTTGTTTTTTCCATATTGACCAGCGCATTGGTCATGACCGCCTGCGGTGGCAGCGATAAAAAAGACGATGTATTTCCCGACCCCAGCAGCAGCTCTTCCAGCCTGTCCAGTTCCAGCAGTTCGTCCAGCTCCAGCGCCAATGCCGTCTGGCCCGGCATCAATGTCACGGCTGATTCACCCAAGACCCTTTCGTTCAGCTGGACACCGGTAGACGGCGCCCTGTCCTATCGCCTCTACAAGAATGCGGACGGGTCCAGCGGGTTCGTCCAGGTCGGTGCTGACCTGACCACCACCAGTGCTACCGACACCATCAGCGTCCACCTGCATGATTGGGATAATGCGACTTATTATGTGGAGGCTTGCCTTTCCGAGGACTGTACGGACAAAACCGATTCCAACACCCTGACCACACCCGGCGCCATGCTGGGGGCTATCGGTTACTTTAAAGCGTCTAATACCGATACCAGTGACTGGTTTGGCTGGAGCCTGGATATGTCTGCTGATGGGCAGACGTTGGTAGTCGGTGCTCCTACGGAAGATAGTAATGCAACAGGAATCAACGGTGATCAGGCCAGCAACACCAGTCCGTCCGCTGGGGCAGTTTATGTGTTTGCTTTGGCTGACGGTGTTTGGACACAACAGGCTTATATCAAGGCATCTAATACTGAGCAGCCTAACGATGACAAAGATTTGGTTATCACCAATGATCGTTTTGGCTATCGGGTGGCTTTGTCAGACGATGGCAACACGCTGGCGGTAACGGCATTGTTAGAAGATAGCGCTGGCACAGGCATTAATTGTGACCAAGGTAATTATCTTGTAAAAAATACGGATGGGAAAATTGTGCCGGCAAATATCAATGTCGGTGCGGTTTATGTTTTTACCCGCGACGGTACCACCTGGAGCCAGGAGGCCTATCTGAAGCCGTTTAACCTTCAGCAAGAGTTTGGTTATAGTTTGGCGCTCTCGGCAGATGGAAATACCTTGGCAGTGGGCTCGATCACCGAATCGTCCTTAATTTCCGGCATCCCTACTTTCAGCAGCTCCAGCAGCAATCCTGATCGCTGCGAAAATGCCAATGCCACTCCTGGCAGCGCATCCAGTTCCAGTTCATCCAATAGCTCGTCGTCCAGCAGTTCATCGAGCAGTACCAGCAGCTCATCCAGCTCCAGCTCTATTCCTGGTGGAACCAGTTCGGGAGCGGTATATGTGTTTTCTCGTGCAGAGGGTATCTGGACTCAAGAAAGTTATATCAAAGCCTCCAACGCTGGACCAGGAGACATTTTCGGAGCGAGTGTTGCCTTGTCAGCAGATGGCAACATCCTGGCCGTCGGTGCTCCTGGAGAAGACTCGGTGTCAACTGGCGTAAATGGGAATGAGAATAACGATTTCGGGCTTTATTTGGTAAATGCTCAAGGCCAGCCTGTGTGGACTACGATAAATTCTGGAGCGGTTTATATTTTCCACCGACTGGACAATACCTGGGAACAGGAAACCTACCTGAAGCCCAACTACGTTTCCTGGCAATTGCAATTCGGCTCAAGCTTAAGTCTTTCGGCAAATGGAAATACCTTGGCAGTAGGTGCGATAGGTGATTGGAGTAGGGCTACCGGAATCAATGGTGCGCCAGATGATTTGGATCTACCACAACTCAACTCTTATTACCCGTCTGCGGGGGCTCGCCTATCAGGCGCTGCTTATATTTTCACGTCAGATGGACAAGGCTGGCAACAAACCACCTATATCAAAGCATCCAATGCCGAGGCTCAGGACCAGTTCGGTCATCGGGTGAAATTATCCGGTGATGGCAGCCGCCTGGCGGTAAGCACCATTATTGAGGCAGGCACATCCAAAGGCATCAACGGCGACGAGTCTGACAACACCACCCTCAATACGGGTGCCGTTTACGTGTTTGGCGTAGATGCCGGCACCTGGACGCAAACCAGCTATGTGAAGCCATCCAATACCCGTGGCGGTGATCGCTTCGGCGCCAGCCTGGGGCTCAGCACGGATGGTGGCACCATGGCCGTGGGCGGCTATCGCGATCCAAGTAAAGCGACCGGGGTGAATGGGGATCAGAACGATGATTCAGCACCCTCGGCTGGCGCGGTGTACGTCTATTAGAACTTGATAGACCTTACCAATAGGAATTTAGAAAACCCTTCTACTCCAGCGCACAATCCAAAGTCGGCGTTAGGGCATGTGTTTCAAAACCCTCAAGTCATGGACGACTTGAGGGAGCTACAGGGATGTATTTATGCGTTTTTGAAACACATGCCCTAATGACGAACGCACTACAAAGTACCTTGTCATGCCTCATCGAGCTTATTAAGCGGCGTTCAACTCACACCGTCAGATTAATCTCCTGCACAGTTCCAACCTCCCCCGCCTCCGTCAGATAAATACCACTATTAACTACCTCTCCCAGTGATCGGTTTTGCTGATCCCTTAATTGAAACGCGCTGGTGACATGGCCGAGGTAAATGGCCCCTACGCCTTTCTCGCCCAGCCCGACCAATTGACTGGAGCCGTCTTCGTTCATTAACCAGATGCGCAAGCGGGAATAGATGCTGTCGGCTTCATCGATGAACTGATTATTGTCTTCATCGTACTTAGCCAACTCGTCAAAGCCGCGCCCGGAGGTGGGGCCGAAGAGTTCGCTGCCGTCGTTGATGATGCCATCACCGTTGCGATCCAGTGCCAGAAAACCGCTGCCTGGGCTGAGAATGGCGATCTGGTCTTTGGTGCCGTCACCGTCCAGGTCAAAGGCAAATCGGGTTTGCGATAAGGCAGCCCCCTTGCCATCAAAATTAAGTACCAACGGGTCGATGCTGGCCACCTGCCCTTGGCGAATAACCAGACTGGATGCTTCGTAATACTCGCGTGACATACCCAGGCTAGTGCCAAAATGGATGCGGCGGCCGTCGGCGGTTTCTATAACCCCGGTTGCCTGGAACATCAGCCGTTCGGACTCCCGATAGACCTCGTGTCGCTCATAAACAAGGCTTGCACTTGTACTGCTCGCGGGTGGTGGCATCGTCGTACCCAGCGACATAGATACTGCCCGCCCCTCCTGCGTCAGCTCATCGGGCGCCATCAGGTTCAAGGGGCGCCCCATCACTTTTTCAAACATCATCTTCAGGATCAGGAGGTTGACGCGCGATTGGGCATCCATGGCGGTATTCAGGTCGAGCCGTTGCCGGTTCACCTGGGAGGCCAGGAGGTTAAGAGAAAAGCCATGGGGCGAAATATTCACTGCTGGGGGTGGATTCGGTGGGGCTGTAGCGGTATCGGTTGCGGCAGGTTGGATAACCAGACGCTCTTCAACCTCATGGTTTTCCTGGTACTGATGGTGACTGGCCATAGCAATGGCGGCATGGGTGACAATCATTCGCGCAGCTCCTCTACGGGTATTACCCGGATAGCGGCAAAGATTGTGCAAAGTTTAGACGGGTTGGCGTTTAAATTTAAATAAAGAGTGGTGTTCGGGTATCAAAGATTACTTGCCTGGTGAGAGGCTTTGGCGACATCGACCTCTGCCAGGGCGTCCTGGTAGCGCTTGTGCAGGATGCGCACGCGTTTAACGTAAGCTTCGGTTTCGGCGTAAGGCGGTATCCCGTCGTGACGCTTCACCGCTCCAGGGCCGGCATTGTAGGCCGCCGAGGCGAGGGTTACATTGCCGCCATAGAGTTTTAGCAGGTAGGCCAGATATTTCACTCCGCCATGGATATTCTGAGTGGGCGATAGCGAGTCCTTCACCCCCATATCCCGCGCTGTTGCCGGCATTAACTGCATCAAACCCACCGCGCCTTTACGCGAGATAACGCTTTCACGAAACGCCGACTCTGCATGGATGACTGCCCTGACCAGAGCCGGGTCCACTGCGTGTTTACGGGCCGCCGCGTCGATCGGATAAGTGTAGGCGTGGGTGTTCAGTTTGATGGAGTACCAATCCACCTTTGAAGCGGGGTTACAGGCGAAGCAGCTATAGGTGACGACCTCGTAGCGGGTGCTCATTGGTGCCCGGTCGGAGAACGAGACCACGCCATCCTTGTTGTATTTGTAGACCCTGAGGTTCGGCTTCGCTTTCTCTGCCTTACCGTCGCTGAAGCTATTGGGTTTGGGTGGAGAAGCCGCGTTATCAACCTGACCCACTTCGTGATGCGTTTGCGCATAGACCGTCTGGGCATCACTGACGGATGCCAAAAACAGGGCGACTGATCCAGCGAGCCACCCGGCGAGGCGGGCGGACAAAAGTGAGGTATTCACGGTGCAAATGTATTCCAGAGAAACGTCGTCTGATAGCTGCAGGTGCGCTGTCAACGCGGGTAACTGTTAGTGTAGCGCATGGCACCCAAGTCTCCAGTCCGGCAACCGCAGCCGAATCCAGGAGTGAGATCTGGTTCTCATACGTCCCTACCTGCCAGAAGCTGGCGTGAGTTTTTGTTAAGTAATGTCTAGGCTCAACGCGAGTGGCAGCCATTCACTTATACTTCTTCCGGCTTTAATCCATATAAATAAGATAACCACACAATAACTAACTCTCTTGTGAAGATGTCCATGAAAAAAACCAATTCCCTGATTCGTTCATCATCCACCTTGCTGTTACCCCTATTATTGATCTCTGCCTGTTCACCCGAAGCGCCAGACGCACCACCAGCGGGGAAAACAACCAGCAGCGCCAGCTCGAAAGTGGCGCTGGAAATTCGCCAGGTAACCGACGATGAGGCACAAAAAACCGCTGCCAGTATCAATCAACAGGTCAATCTGGTACCGGCAGAGGGCCTCGAAGCACAGCTCTGGGCCTCTGAAAAGCTCCTGGGCGACCCGGTCGCGATCAGCGTGGATAACCGGAATCGCATCTGGGTAGCGGTTACCAACCGCAGCAACAATTCCGAATTTGATATTCGCGGCTACCCACAGTGGGAATTTCCCGCAGTAGCCTTCCGCACCCTGGAGGATCGCCGCCAGTTCCTGCGCACTGAGCTGGCGCCGGAAAAGAGCCAGCAAAACACCTGGCTGCCGGACCGCAACAAAGACGGCTCTCACGACTGGCGCGACCTGGCAGTAGAGAAAGAAGAAGTCCTGATGGTAGAAGACACCACCGGCGATGGCCGCGCAGACCGCTCCCAGGTATTCTTGCGTGACTTCAGCGAAGAGGTCACCGACGTGCTGGGGGGTATTGAGTATCACAACCACCGCGATGAAGTGTTTCTTGCCGTGGGCCCTGGCGCCTGGCAAGCGAAAGATACTGATGGCGACGGCGCAGCAGACACAACGACATCCCTGGCTGATGGCTTTTCCATCCATATCGGTTTCAGCGGCCATGGCATGTCGGGTATGACAGTCGGCCCGGATGGACGCATCTATTACGGCATCGGCGATATCGGTATGAGCTCCACCGATGCATCCGGTAAGCGCTGGCACTACCCCGACCAGGGCGTCATTGTCCGTAGCGAGCCGGATGGCTCCAATTTTGAAGTCTTCGCCCACGGCTTGCGCAACACCCACGAATTCACCTTTGATAAATACGGCAACCTGATCACCGTGGACAACGATGGCGACCACGAAGGCGAGTACGAGCGCCTGGCTTATTTGATTGACGGCTCGGACAGTGGCTGGCGGATCAACTGGCAGTTAGGCAAATACAAAGATCCCAAAAACAACACCTACAAAGTGTGGATGGACGAGAGTTACTACAAACCCCATTTCAAAGGCCAGGCCGCGCATCTCCTGCCGCCCGTGGCACCCTATCATGCCGGGCCTGCCGGAATGGTCTACAACCCCGGGACAGCCTTGGGTGAAGAATGGCAGGATCATTTCTTTGTGGTGGAGTTTGTGGGCTCGGCGCCCCGCTCCGGCATCAATGCCTTCACCCTCGAACAGGACGGTGCATCATTCAAGCTTGCCAGCGATAAAAAGGTATTCCGTGGCGTCCAGGGCACCGGCCTCGATTTCGGTCCGGACGGCGCACTCTACATGAGCGACTGGATTGAGGGCTGGGGCCGCAATGGCAAGGGTCGTATCTGGAAGCTGGATAAACCCGCCGAGACCGGCAGTGAACAACGCCGGGATACCCAGGCTAAATTGGCCGAGGATTTCAGCCCGCTCACGCCCGAGCAGTTGGTGACACTGCTGCAACATCCTGATATGCGGGTGCGTCAGAAAGCCCAGTTTGAGTTGGCCGAACGCCAGGCGGTACCTGCCCTGCTGGCTGCGATTGAACAACGGGAACATCAACTGGCACGCATCCACGGCATGTGGGGACTGGGTCAACTGGCGCGCCAGGATCAGGCTCACGCCGAACCGCTGGTCGCGCTGCTGAGCGATAACGACCCGGAAATCCGCGCCCAGGCGGCGCGCCTGCTCGGCGATGTGGCCTATGCCAAAGCCACTGATCTGCTGATCAAGGCACTGTCTGATGATAATCCCCGTACCGTATTTTTTGCCGCCCAGGCTCTGGGCCGTATCGGCGCTGATAATGCCGTAGCACCGCTGGTGGCCATGCTGGCCGCCAACGATGATCGCGATATTTACCTGCGTCAGGCCGGTGCTATTGCCTTGGGCCGTATTGGCGATGAGGCCGCCCTGGCGGCACTGGCCAGTCATCCCTCAGAAGCCGTGCGGATTGCAGCGGTGGTGGCTTTGCGCCGTTTACAAAGCCCGGCACTGGAACAATTCCTGAGTGACAAGAGTGAGTTTGTCGTCACCAACGCGGCGCGTGCCATCAATGATGACGAGTTTGTAAAGCCCGCCTTGCCAGCCCTGGCGCGCATGCTTGAGCAAACCCGCATTACCAACGAGCCCTTGGTGCGCCGCGCCATCAACGCCAACCTCTATGTCGGTACGCCCGACGCCGCCAAGCGCCTGGTGAACTTCGCCCAATCCAAAAGCGCGGGCGACCTGCGCGCCGAAGCAGTAAAAGCAGTGGGTGTGTGGGCTGAAACCTCCACCTTTGATCGCGTAACCGGCCAATATCGCGGTGCCATCAAAAACAACGCTGACGACGCACGCACCGCCCTGCGAGCGGCCTACCCCGCCCTGTTGGCGGATAACGCCCCGGCCGTACGGGAAGCCACTGTCTTTGCCCTGGGCGACCTGAGTTTTACCGAAGCCCTGATACAACTGAATCAGGTAATGCGTCAGGACACGAGCCCACGCGTGCGCATCGCAGCATTGAACAACCTGCAAAAACTCCAGTATGAAGCCATGGGCGATGCCGTCTTTGCCGCCATGAACGACAAAGACCAGGACGTGCGCATGGCCGCCCTAAGCCTATTGCCCACCCTGGACCTGCCGGTTAAAGACGTCGTCGAAATGCACCGCATCCTGCTGGACACGGGTAGCGTCGGAGAACAACAGGCAGCCTTCATCTCCCTCGCCAATGTCGACGCGCCGGAAGCACACCAGGTGCTGGCAGAAAAAGTACAAGCGCTGATTAACGGCAAGATTGAGCCAGCAGTGCAACTGGAAGTCATTACTGCCGCCGAAAAAGCCGGTACCGCCGAGCTGAAAACATTGCTGGCAGATTACGAAAGCCGCAAAGACCCCAATAATCCTCTGGAAAAATACCGTGAAGCCCTACTCGGCGGCAACGTGCAAGCCGGCCAGGATCTGTTCCGCTACAACAGCGCCGCCCAGTGTGTACGCTGCCATATGGTCGGACATCGCGGCACTATGGTCGGACCAGTGTTAACCAAGATCGGCAACACCTTGACCCGCGAGCAACTGTTAGAAGCCATGGTAGCGCCAGGCGCCCGCATCGCCCCCGGTTTTGGCCGTATCACTGCGGTTATGCCCAACGGCGACCGCATCGAAGGCTTCTTTGAAGCAGAAACCGCAACGAAGATCACCCTGGTCGCGGCAGACAAAACCCATCAACTGGCAAAAGCCGATATCAGCAAGATCGAACCGGGCGTATCAGGCATGCCACCCATGGGCTACTTACTGGACCGCGCGCAACTGCGTGACCTGGTAGCGTATCTGGTGACCTTGACGGGAGAAGAGGAAGAAGCGGAGAAGCATTAACCTGTTAATTAAACACCCTAAATCCACGATGAATTCAGGGTGTTAACTGCCTATATCTATTCGCCTGAATCAATGTGAGTTTTGGAAGGGGAGAGAGCGTTTCGAAACCCTCACGTCAGGGACGACGTGAGGGAGCTACAGGGACGTATTCACCGCGTTTTCGAAACGCTCTCTCCCCTTCCAAAACGTATTGTGGCACCAATAACCCGCCACCTTAATAACGACAAGCCTTAGGATCGTGTTTCACCAGATAAGACTTGTAGTTACTCGCCTTCTCATCCATACACCCCTCCAGATTCAACATACGCACCGACCGGATATCCGTGGGGTGAGTTTCCGCCTGAAACGCGATATAACCACTGTCGCGCGGCGTGCCGTCGTCCAGTTGCATACCGCTGTATTCCATGACCACTTCACCATCAATGATGTGCTGGGCCAGTTTATTGCCCTCCACATGCAGCTCCACCGTCACCCATTGGTCACCGTGGTAAGTCTTACTGGTCGAGACGATGCAATGATCGGTGCGCAGCTCACCGTCGATAACCACATGGGTTCCAGGCGTACAAAGGTTGGCCGTGGTGCGCGGCTTCTCGCCGTCGCCGCCGAGCAGCTGGTACTCAATACACGACGGAAAATCCTGGTTAACACCCATCTCCAGCGGCGATTGAGCGTGGTACATGATGCCGTTATTGCGCCAGGCCCAGGCCGGACCGCCTTTAACCTGTTCTCCGACAAAGCGATATTCCACTTGCAGGATGTAATGGGAGTAAGGGCCGCCGTTGTAGAAGATATGGCCAAAATGATTACCGAATTCACTGTATTCGTCGTAACGGGCCTGCATGATGCCGTCTTGCACGCGGAAGGTGTTAAAGGCATTTTCGCCCGCCGGATAACCGTTGATCTTGACGGTCCAGTCGTTGAGGTCGCGGCCATTAAACAGGTCAACCCAGACTTTTTCGTCCGGATTTTCACGCGGGGTTTGGGCGACGGGATCGGTGGCACTGCACGCGGTGGTAAAGGTGACGGCGGCCAGGACAGCCAGATGGTGTAAGCGCATGTTTTACTCTCTTATGGGTTGTTATCTTATGGTCAAACTTACCCGAAAAGAGCAGCTTCTGGCAGGGGATTAACAAAAATATACGATAAATATGAGCAATGCGATTGATGATCTGTGGCTTGGAGAACAGCACTCAACTCTCCAGCCACACATCGTGAATCCAATGCCACACCGACGGCCAGGTTTCATCCGTCAGGTCGCCGTCACGCCACAACACCACCTCACCTTCCGGCTCGACGCAATAGTAGCTGCCGTTGTCCTCGCACAAGGGCACCAGATAACGGGGCACACCCAGTGACCAGGCCACCGCAGCCACTTCCGGCAGATAGGTGTGGGAATACGGATCAGCCGCCGTGACCGGTTCGAGTGAGCCATAAATCACATCACTGGCTTCGAGTAGATAAGTCCGCATATCGCGAGGAATCGGCAACAGGATTTGCTCTTCTACTTCCACCAGCACATCCTCGTCCGGTAAATCCAGGGGCACGGGTACAGGCTGATTGCTGTCGCGCAGCATGTCGATAATCTCTTCCGCTTCCATATCCGTTCTCACAGTCAGTCAATAATGTGGGGTAAATAATGTCGGGATGCTAAACGCCTCGCCAGTGATACACAAGCGGCGGCGCGATCACTTGAATAACGTCAGTTGGCTGTCCACCAGCTCCGCCAGGGACTGCTCGACAAAATGCAAAATCGTATCCGCCACCGGCGTTAATTGCTTGTCGACGTAATGCTGGTAATCCAGAGGGCTTTGTTGCGCTGTCACCGGCTCGGCACCATTGGTGGTGATGACATATTCGATCCAGTCGCCGCGCCGCAGCCGCTCGCCGGTCCACTGCTGTAATTTACGCGCGGCTTGCACATGGGGCGGTACATTTTTTTGGTATTCGTGCAGCTGGCGACGCAGGCGCTTGCGATAAATTAATTCTGCATCCCGCTCACCCGCCAGCACGGCTTGCGTCGTTGCACGAACAAAATCCCGATAATCTTCTCCAGCAAAAATCCTGGCGTAGAGTGCCATCTGAAATTCGCGTGCTAATTGAGTCCAGTCAGTGCGAACATTTTCCAGCCCCTTGAACACCAGTTCCCGTTTACCGTTTTTGTCCACCACACCGGCGTAGCGTTTTTTGGTTCCGAGGTCAGAGCCGCGCATGGTGGGCATAAGAAAACGCAGGTAATGGGTTTCGAATTGGATCTCCAGGGCGCAGGGCAAATGAAATTCATCCGCGATGGTTCTTTGCCACCAGGTATTTAACTCCCGCGCCAGCCGTGCACCGATTTGTTGGCATTCACCGGATGATTTCGGTGTTGCGTCCGCGCTGTGATTTTCGAGCCACACAAACAACGAATCGGTATCGCCATAGATCACCGTGTAGCCCTGGTGTTCAATCCAGTCACGGCTGCGCTGAATAATATCGTGTCCGCGTAATGTGATGGAGCTGCTGATACGCGGATCAAAAAAACGGCAACCGGTTGAACCCAGCACACCGTAAAAAGAATTCATAATAATCTTGATGGCGTGGGACAGCGGCGCGTTTTTTTCGGCCTTGGCTTTATCGCGCGCCGTCGACAAATGCTCAATAACCTGGGGCAGAATATGCCCTTCCCGCGCAAAGCAGGCGCCATTAAAACCCGGTACGACCTGGTCGGCTGACAGCGATTGATGTTGCGCCAACCAGAAAGCACAAGGGTCAATTAAAAACGTGCGCATGATGCTGGGATACAGGCTTTTAAAATCCAGCACCAACACATTGTCGTAGATACCCGGCTGTGAATTCATCACGTAGCCGCCAGGGCTGACGATGTCCGATTCGAGCTCACCAAGATTGGGCGCGATGTAGCCGCGCCGATGCAAACGCGGCAAATAAGAGTACTCAAATGCGGCTACGGAACCACCGCTACGGTCCAGTAACAGCCCCGTCAGCTGGCTGCGCTCCACCGCAAAGTGCAACAGCTTTTGATCGGCAAAGATCAGCCAGACTAATTCACAATCGCGCAGGTTATAGGCGGCCAGCGCGGGCTTATCGGTCAGAAACAGCTCTGTAATTTCCTCGCCGCGCCCCGGCCCTTGCAATAACTTTCCTTCACCTAACAAAGTCTCACCGACGTTCTGTAGGGAATAACTGTCGAAGCGATAATTGGCCGCCTTTAATAATTCGATACCGTCGAGGGCAACACGCCCTGGCATGGTGATGTAGCGCCGACCGCCTTCGCCCTCTTCCTGTCGCCAATGGATAGACTGCCCACCGCGTCCCAGTGCTAACGCAATGCCCTCCCGTTGACACAAGGTCTCCAGTACCCAGAGATCGAACTGCACCAGATTCCAGCCAATCAAGATATCCGGATCATGGTCCGCAAGCCATTGGAAAAACGTTTGCAGACACTGTTTAGCGTCGCTGCAATAAATCAAATTCTCCATTGGCGGACCTTCGCCCACCATAAAAATGCGCTGCTCTGTCTCAGCCCAGACAGCGATGGAATAAAGTTGCCGGGCATCCATAGAGGTTTCGATATCCAAAGACACCATGCGCAACGCGGGGCGATAATCGGAGGGCATAATACGTGGATTGCGTTGCGGTTTGTCGGCAGGAACTGATGGCTCGGAAAAAGTCAGTTGCGCAGCAGCCGTGACAAAACGTTCCATCAGATAGCGTTCCGGCGGACGGATGTCGGCTTCCCAATAATGAATGCCCGCGCGATCCAATAATTGTTGGGCATCGCGCGCCGTACGATGGCTGCGAAAATACAAGGCGTTGACCGGTTGATCACGAAATGTTTTGAGGTCTACATCAGCACTGCGCCACTGGCGTAAATTGCGCAACACCTGTTCGGCCCGGGATGCATCGGCACGCGCGATAAAAAATACCACCTCCTGCCCCAGCGTTTGGGTCCAACACGGCCCTTGTTCCGTCGCCCACCAAAAATCGAGCAGCACCCCTTCGCGGGTGTCGCGCCATTGACGGGTTAGCAGGAAGGCTTCGGGCATAGGCAGGGACCTCAGAAAAGCTGGCTATTTATACAGCCATAACTGAAGTTTGGCAAATCAACGCTGGAAAAACGCCACCTGAAAATAAAAAAGGCCGGATGACAACGCCATCCGGCCTTTTTTTACTTACGTGTGTTTAGCGTCCGGGCACACACTCCAGATTGATGTTGGTCTGGAACATGAAGTTGGACTCAACGGTATGACGCTCGGCGAAGAACAGGTCAAACGAGTAGGTTTTACCTTTCTCAATGCCCAGTTCGGCAGCACGCTCGTCGAGATCGATACGACGCTCAATCACGCCGTGGACACCACCGATATCAATCGCCAACTTGCCGTTGATGAACACAAACAGGTCATCGTCACCGCGGAAGGTAAAGTGCTCGCCACCTTCATAATCAAACTCCAGGTGCGCTTCCAGGGTGAAGTGATAGTTATGGTCCGGTGCCGGCTTCGGCATGTTGCCATAACCCAGGCCATCAATCGGGAAGAAGGTATCGTCCGAATAACTCCAGACAGTGCTTCCTTCACGACGGGTCATCTGCAACTCGTAAGGGATGCGGATATTCACACCGCTTACATCGCGATACCACTGGTTAAAGTTGGCTGCGCCGGTCGTGGTGCGGGTACCGCCGGAACTGCGGGCATAAACCGGTTTGCCATCAGCGCCCAGCGTCTTCTTCACGATGCCGTAATCTTCACCAATCGTGTATTCAAAATCAGGATGTGACGGTTTGAAATCGCGAATGATCACCGGAATCGTGCGACGGGTTTCACTGGAGATATCACAAACCGGTTGCTGCGCCTTGATGGTGACAGTATCCGGCAGGCTGTCCAGTTGACCGTCGCTCACAATCAGTTGCGCTATATAGGTTCCATCAACATCCGCGATGAAATGCGGCGCTGCACTGTCCGCCGCTTGCAGGCTCACGGTGCTACCTTGTGGCTTACCGGTCAGGCTCCAGCGATAGCTGAGTGAGTCGCCATCCGGATCGTGGCTGGCGGAACCATCCAGTTCAATGCGGTCACCCACGGTGACGTTCTGGTTAGCGCCCGCTTCAGCAATCGGACGAACGTTGGTCGTCGTCAGGATCACCGTGTCCGGCTCGCTGTTTTCATAACCATCGTTAACAATCAGCTGCAATACATAGCTACCCGGTACATCGATGTCCAACTCGGTGATTTCTTCGGTCGGATTGATGAGTTGGGAACTGCTGCCCTGCGGCCGGCTCAACACGCTCCAGGAATAAGTCAAGGGATCACCATCCGCATCCGAGCTGGCTTCACCACTGGCTAACGCAAGCTTGCCGACAAACACGGATTGATCCGGGCCGGCATTGGCTACCGGGCGGGTGTTGCGGGTATCAATGGTCATGCTGTCCGGATCACTGGCCGAACGCCCGTCGTTCACCACCAGTTCAATGGTGTAAAGACCGTGCAGATCCGGTGTGATAGAGGGTGTGACACTGGTACTGTTCACCAGGCCGGCAATGCTGCCTGCCGGAGCATTGGCAACGCGCCATTGGTAAGTCAGTTCATCACCATCGGCGTCGGTACTGGCGGAACCATTCAATTGCAGCTCATTACCCAGGATGCCGGTGCGGTCCGGGCCAGCGTTGGCGACAGGTTTCATATTGCCAACCACCAGTTGAACAGTGTCCGGTGCGCTGTGGTCCTCGCCATCATTAACAATCAGCTGGATAACATAAACGCCGTGCTCTTCAATGGTGATCGTCGGCATGACTGCGGTCGGATTGAAGATAGTGGCCACACTGTTTTCCGGGCTGATGATAGTCCATTGGTAAATCAGGCTATCGCCATCGGCATCGCTACTGCCCGAACCATCCAGGGTCAGGGTGTTGCCGATATAAGCTTGCTGATCCGGGCCGGCATTCGCTACCGGTGGTGTGTTTTCAGGATCAACCGGGTCCACTGGATCGACTGGATCAACTGGATCAACCGGGTCTACTGGATCAACTGGGTCTACCGGATCAACCGGGTCTACTGGATCAACTGGGTCTACCGGATCAACCGGGTCTACTGGGTCAACTGGATCAACTGGATCAACTGGGTCTACCGGATCGACCGGATCAACCGGGTCTACTGGATCAACTGGATCAACTGGATCAACTGGATCGACCGGATCAACTGGATCAACTGGATCAACACCCGGGTCATTACAAATCAATCGGCTGGTATCCAGGTCATCAACAAAATTGGCATTGTACGCGTGGTAGGGCAAATCCAGGCCGCGATGGGGTTGAGCCACGGCGATATCGCTGTACACCATATCTTTGCGCGCGCGAACAATCGGCAAGCGGGTATCCTTTTTATTGTCGATAACCCAGATGCCGTATTGGCTGTTGACTTGTCCTTGCGTGCCTTCTTCCTTACAGAAAGAATTGACGCCGCCGTTCACCGCCGAACATTGCGACCAGCTCACCAACATCCGTTCGGTACCATCACGATACGGCCATACAGCGCTGTACCAACCATTCAGCGAGTACTGGTTGGGGTAAAGGTCGACACTGCCATTGACTAACGGGCGCGGTGCAATATTGCCAAAGACTTTGTTGGGCTCAGGGCTGTCCGGAGATTGCAATTCCAGAATATTGCCACCCATGAACGCGTTATATTTGTGATGAATCACTGCCACCAAATGGCCATTTTCCGCCTGCACAATTTGATCAAGCTCGATAAAACTTTCATCAGAACCTTTCAGGGTGACTGTCTTGTACAACTGCTGCAATTCTTCGCCGTCTGCGGTAATGCGCAGGATGGTGTAATGGTTGCTGGCGACGACTTTGCCCAGCGGAGTGGGTTGCGCCAAGGCACACAGTGCTTCGTGAGACCATTCCGGCGGCATATCCAGACCTTTGGGATATTGCGCATCAAAGATGTTTTCAAATTCTGTTGAAGCCGCACTGTTATCCAGCGGACACCCCTGAATTAAGTCGTAGCTGCGCGACCAACGGATAAACGCAATACGTCCATCTTTCAAGGTTGTTGGCTTGGTATCGTGGTTTCTACCATAGGTCAGCTGCAGGATATTTTCGCCCTGGCTAGTCATGGAATGCAGCAGGGAAGGTTTTTCGCTGGGGCCAACCTTGTAGCAATTCTCGACCTGGTCTTCATCGACAATATTATCGATCGGACTGTTCGGGTTGCCGGCAGACCGATCCGAAGAAAAGACGATGGTTCCATCCAACGCATACGTCGGATTGGTGTCCTGACCTGCGTTAGCCAGAGAGTGCGTTTTGATGATGCGGCGAACCGTTTTGCTTGCAAAACTGTATTCGTAAATGTTCCAGGTGTAATCGGTAGGATGGTTTGCCGGACCGTGGGCCGCGAACACCAGCCGCTTGCCATCTGCCGAAACGTTCAGGTCTTTAACATCATAGGCAGTTGAACCGAAATACTCGGCCAGCACTTCTGTGTCGATAGCGTCGACATCCAGGCTGGAACGACTCATCAATTTGGCACCGGGACGGAATTGGTAGGGGGATTCGAGATCCAGCGGTGCTCTCTCCTTCCCGCTCAGCGAGAGCTTGAAGCGCTCTTTGCTGGCCTGGCTATCTTTAGCGAGGTTGCGTTCAACGTAGACAAAAGGCGTGTCTTGCGACAGGCCGAGGCTTTCTGATGAGGCCCCACCGCCACTACCGCCACCACCTCCACAAGCTACCAAAATCAAAGGCGTGACAAAAAACACAAGTGATTTTCGACATGATTTGATTAGCCAAGACATTTTCAGCACCATGATAATTTGTTGTTGCATTGGATTACGGGAAAACCGCAAAGCAGGGATGGTAGTGCTGTCAGCAGTACCCCAAGTCAAGCAATGAATATCCTTTAAAAAGGATTTAGTATTTCCCGGGAACAGGTTATTGACCAACAGGTACAACAACTTTTGTCCGCGGGATTTTTTTGGACACTGACATGTTGCCAGTAGCGGATGAAGGAAAAAGGTACAGGATCACAATTGCCATAAAATCCATTTATCAGGTTATTCCGGTTTAATTTTTTGTGAACTTAAACACTGGTGGGTATCGGACTTCCTTACAGTTTTTCCGTGATGTGACGCAAGGGAAGAATCCGGCCATTTGTTTATTGCAGAATTTTTTTAACGGTTTGTCCTGCCTTGGCAAGGGTCTGCTCACCGATAAATGAATCATGCGTCGGCATCAAGAACTAATCGAAATGCTTGAATCGTGAACTTATAAAAATTTCGGCTTTTGCGTATATAGCCAACTGGATTTACTGGTAGCGCAAACGACAACGCCCTCATCAAGCGCATTGATTGAGGGCGTTGTTGTAGTGCGATTAAATCCGTCAGCTCGGCAAGAAAACGAACTTATACTCAATCACCGTCGGCGATACATCCTTCGCACCGAAATTCACTTGCTTGATGCGTGCAAGGATACTGTTCTCCAACTCCGTAATACCCAGCTCACTAACCACCAGTTTTAAATTGGAGATGGTGCCATTCGGTTCGATCACAATTGAAAATGTGAACTTGCCCGCAAGTTCCGGGTGATCCAGTAACGCTCGTTGGTACAACGTGTAAACACTGCTTTTTGTTTGCTCCAGTGTACGACGAATACTTTCCATATCGCGCTGGCCCGACTGACCGGACAGGTGGCTGTACTGGCTGCCGATATTGGAATCGCCGCCGACAACACCTTCCACTTCAGTGGATTGATGCTCCGCCAGGGCAACCAACTCGCCCTTCATGACTTCTTCGTTAACCACTATGCCTTCGCTTTTCCTGACAATGTTATCCGCACCCAGGACCGAGCGATCACTCGCGGCGACGGTACCACCAGTATTGGTAGACACGTTTTTATTTTGCATCTTCGCCACGTCAACAGAACCACGCAGAGATTTTAATTGGCTGGACAACTCCGCCAATCCTTGTGATTTTGCAATCGATGTTTTGGTGTCTACCGTCGGTGCTTTTGCAACCGCCTTGGGGCGATCATCTACCTTGGGTGTAGGCGCCGGTTTCGGTTCAGCTACTTTGGGCGGCTCCACGGGTACCGGCTTGGGTTTTTCCTGCACAACCGGCGGCGGCGGTGGCGGCGGCACGGGTTTGGGGGGATCAAGCAGGATGACCGTCTCCACCCGCGTCTCATCGGGTATGTATTCCTGCTCAATCTGACTCAGCCAGGGAACCAGTAAAAACAGGATCAATAAAGGAATAAGAACTTTCTTCAGAATATTCTTAAACGCCTTTTCACGCTCTTCGTCCGCATGCCAGGGCAGCTGAAGCTCAAGCGCGAACGGCTGAACAGCAAGAGACTGAGCAGTGAACGGCTGAATACTGGCAGACATGTTAACCTCCGACCTTAGAAGAAGTATTAACAGTGGCGCGGGTTGCAACGCCCGCGGCATCAGGCGTTGTCACAACCTGATTGACAGCCAGGGAAATTTCGCGGAAATCACTGCCCTGGCACGTCGCCATCACACTCTTCAACAGAGTGTAAGAAACGGTTTTATCCCCCAGGATCGTGACCGGTAAACCATTGTGCTTTTCATAGCCCGTCAACTCACCCAGGGATTCCTTGTGCGCCGCCAACACCCGGGTTAAACCCTCAATGGGTTTATCCGGTGCTTTCATTACCTCGGCAACATCTGCCACGGCCTGCTCACCGATCCAGATTTTATCTTCATCAATCATGATGAATAATTCGTTGTGCGGCGTGGTACCCGAAATGGAATCCGGCAGGTCGATAAACTTGGCGTTCTCAATCTTCTGGCTTTCGCCGGAATTGAGCAGCAGGAAGAACACCAGAATCGTGAAGATGTCCATCAGTGCCACAAGATTTAACTTGGGCACAATGGAGGCCTTGGGTTTGGTGTAAAAAATAGTTGATCCAATCATTTTGTCATCAACTCACATCATTTTTTTTTGGAATCCCCCAGAGAAATCTCCGGGAAGAGTTCAATCTCCACCACACTGGTTGCCACAACAGTCTTGTATGACTTGACAGCATCCATGGTGAACACCAGATTTTGGTAATCAATGTTCGGCTCAGACAATACCAACACATCGCGTTTTTCCGGCAGTTGACGCTTGACCTCCTGTATCACCTGCGAGAGCTGTACATAGTCGTATGCAACGCCCTCTTCAGTTTCTGCCAGCGGAATTTCCTTGACCAATACATTTTCAGGGTAAAACACCTTGAAACCGTCATCGGCAATGCGAATTTCCAATTGCGATTGTTCTGTCTGGCTCACCGCCGGGCCGCCAGTCAATTCCGGCAGTTTGACATCCAGCACGGTGATTTGGGTAAACGTCATACTGAGCAACAATACGGGCACCAACACGATCATCAAACTCATAAACGAGGTGATTTCGAGCTCGGCGTCGTCAGCGCTCTTGTACTGGAATTTATGGTTCATGGCATCAGGCCTGACTTAATACCGCACCGGCGGGCAACACATCAGCAGCGGGAGCCGGAGCTTGTTGTGCCGGAACAATCAGGGTTTCCTGTGGACGCGGAGTACCGGCTTCAATCAAGCGGTGCAGCGTCATAATATTGAGGAATTTCACCGCGGACATTTGAATACTGGTAACAATCGCGGCAATTTTGTTTTGCAACACCGCATGCAACACCAATAACGGAATTGCAGCAATCAAGCCGAAGGCGGTGGTGTTCATCGCTACCGAGATTGACATGGACAACAATTGTGATTTTTCAGCCGGGTTTGCATTGGCAACGGCGGTAAAAGCGCTGATCAAACCGATAATGGTGCCCAGAAGACCCAACAACGTGGCGATATTCGCCAATACAGCCAGGTAGCCTACACGTTTTTCCAGGCGCGGCATGGTTTCCAGCATGCCTTCGTTCATGGCATTTTCAATATCCGCGCGCTGCTTGGATACTTTCATCATGTCCAGGCCGCAGGCAATGATGCGGGTAACCGGCGCAGTGTTCTCGCGCGAGTACATCTGCATCTTTTCCATGTCCGTAGTACGCAGCAACGGCAGGAAACTGTCAAAGGCTTTGACATTGCGAATACGCTCGCGAGTCAGATAAACCCACCGCTCCAGACTAATTGCCAATCCAAGCGCTAATACCAGAGCGATTGGATACATAAAAAATCCACCGTCCTGAAGGAAGCTGGTTACCATATTGTATAAATCGTTCATGATAATTTCTCTCTGTTAACAATTAATCTGCTGAACCGGTTGTGCCTTCCAGATTCATTTCGTTGTAAATATTCATCGAATTAAGCAAAACATCCCGGTCGACAATCTGCAGCGTCTGGTCGTGCTTACTTTCCATATTCCACTGCAATTTATCCGGCGTGGTATTTCCTTTCCACGGAATAAAATAACTGATCGCCGGTTGTTCCTTGTCACCGATAAAGGTGGATTCCAACAGGATCGTTGGGTCAGCGCTTTTCGGAGCTTCTTCAGCCCAGACTTGGGGCGCAAGAAGCACGGCGATGATCAATAACTTTTTCATAAGTAAGTTTCTTTACAGCGTTTCAGGATAATGGTTTGGATTCAGCTTTTTGCTTTTCCACGACCAGACTGATAGGAACACCCGTGCGCTGCTGGATCTCCGCTAACCACCTGGCGACATCCTTGTTTTCACCATTGGTGAGAAACTGGTATGCCTCCATATGTTTTTGGGCGCGCAATGGATGGTTCAAATAGATGTCATAGAGCACAGCGAGGTTCAGGTGTGCTTCCGGGAAATCGGGCCACAGAGCGAGGGACTTGGCATAGGTGTTTTGCGCATGCAGAAAGTTACCCTGCAAGCGTTGCGCCTTGGCCAGACGCATATAGGCATTTACATTTTTGCTGTTGAGTTCTATAGCCTTTGCGTAATGTGTTACCGCTTGATCATATTGTTTTTGCTCAAGCGCGACATCGCCCAATCCGATCCATGGCCCGGATAAGTTTTTATCCTCTTCGGACAGGGTTTTGAACAGTTGCTCGGCGTGGCGATAATTTTTCTGCTTCAGTGCTCGCTTGGCATCGATATATTTAACAATCGATTCCTGTTTTATCTTGCCCCGTTGCGCAAGATAAGGATTCTCGCTCGGCTCATAGGGCAGATATGCGCCAGCGTCATCGGTCTTGGGTACCGGCAGGTATTCCAGAGTAGACACCAGAGTCGCTTCCTGGTTTTTATCCACCACGAGCCCAATTTTTGAGCCAGAGGTTGTCGCGCAACCAGCCCCGATCAGAATACTGCCTGCCAGCAGCGTGTATGCAATTACATTAACGTATTTCATCGCCGTAACTCACCATAATTTCCGTCTTGTTATATCTTGCCGGATTCAGCTTCATCATCTCGGCAAAACTCCGGTCGATCCACTCGTTAAATTTACCTTCCCAAGCGCGGTCAATATTGGCCTGGTGCAACTCAATGGCTAGACCATCGAAAGGCACTGCCTGCTCTTCAATAATTTCCGCGTAAATAGTTTGCTCGTCCGGCGATAACCCGGCCGGTTTGGGTGACGCCCGTAACTCCGTAGCAAACTGCTGGTACAGGTTCGCAATCTTGAAGCTGGACATGGTGACAAATTCCAGAATGCCGTAATCAGCTGATGACTGATATTGTTTGATGGCACTTTCCAGAGATTTGTTTTTAGCGGGTAAGCTTTTCACCAAAGGTAGATAAAGCTTGTGCGATGAAAATTCAGCCGCGTAGTAATCCCCGTATTTAATGTTTGCCCACGCCCCAAGCCATCGGCTGCGATCCGTGCGTTGAGGGCCCGCTTTCTGGTCGCCCTCGATTAAACGCTTTAGCCAAAATAATTGCTTTTCTGTATCGCCTAACTTCTCGTACTGGGTCGCCAGGTGGTAGCGCGCTTCCATCCGGGAAGTAAAGGGTTTTTCGTAGGTAGCATCGTAGCGCTTAAAGTGTTCGATTGATGTGGCGTAGTTCTTGTTTTTCTCAAACATTGTGGCAGCCAGGAACAAGGCCTCCCGACGAACTTCTGCATCGGGATCTTTTTCACTCAGCCCCAGATAACTTTCAGCGGCCAGGGCCCAGTTTTCATTTTTCTCGTAGGCAAACGACAGTTTGCGCGGGAATTCCACTGCCAACTCATGCTCCGGATACAGTGCGGCCAGCTCTTTCAATTCGGTAATCGCGCGGTCCCATTGCTCAAGCTCCAGCAACATGCTGGCCGCATCGAATTGCGCGGTAACCCGCACGGTAGAGTTTGGAGTCAGGGTCTTGATCTTCAGCAACTGTGTAATAGCCGCTTCTTTTTCTCCGCTGTCGACAATACCTTCCGATTTCTTGTAGATAGCAGCGGCCAGACGCTCGGAAATCTGGGTGTATTCTTCACTGGTCCGGTCTACCAGTTCGCGCTGGCTCAGGTAATTATTTTCCGCGCTCTGGTAATCACCCAACTTGAAATGCGAGTGGGCAATGATGCCGTATGCGGTTTTCTTCAGGGTTTTATCCAGTTGCGGATTGTTAGCAATCAGGTTCCCAGACACTTCCAGGGCGCGCTGATACTGATTCAGGCTAAACAGATACTCCGCCGCGTTGGTCAACACCATCGGTGACCGGCTATCGGTGTGGAAGGTTTTGGCAAACTGCAAACTGCTTTCCACCGCCTGGGCTTGCCACTTTTTCACGTCCTGGCTATCCACCCGCAGTGTATCAATGTGTTTTTGATAGGAAATGATCGCAGCATAACCGGCATTGGCCGCGTGTTTCTCGGCACTCTTGCCTTTGGGCCGGTAGGCTACGCGTTCATAATCAGCCACAGCCTCTGCATAACGCTTGGCCAGAAATAAGGCTTCCGCTTTCAGGAAGTAAATTTCGTCGATGCGCTCATCATTGGGAAAGGTTGCGACGTACTGTTGGTAAAAGTCGGCAGCGCGATCAAATGACGCAATAGAAAGGACGGACTTTTCAGCAATCTCTTTGTCATCGCGGTTTTTCTTGTCCGAAAGCTCCGCCACCAACTTCTGGTAATCCTGACCTTCGTTGTAATAATGACGCGCCAACTCATCAAGATAAACTTTAATCGACCGGCTCACATTCTCCGGCATACCACCACGGTTGCCCTGGTAATCCGAATGCAAACCGTAGGCATTAACGTAGGCCTCTTTTTCATCCAGCGCCTTACGTGGGAAACCACCCTTGATATAGGTGTTGATCAGCTTCTCATGCAGCATAGGCGCCTGCGCGGCGTGACGATGATTGCTGACAAATAATCTGAAGGCGTTGGCCGAGTCTTCATAAAGCTCTTTTTCCAGATAATGCTCACCAATGTCTTCATAGATCATCCAGACATAGCTTTTCGTTGCAATGGATTGCAAGGAGGCGATAGATTCTGCACCGCCAATCCGGTCGAGCGCCAAGGTCATGGAGTGCAATGTGTCCTTCACCAATGGCTTCTCAGCCTTGCCCAGGTTTTCAATCGACGACTGGTTAACCAGCAATTGATCGAGCACATAGGTAAACGCATCAACACTCTTGTTGTATTCGGTTTGCTTGTAATAAGCCCAACCCAGCATGTAGTGCGCATTAATCGCTAATTTGCTTTTATCCAGTTTGGTGACAGCAAGGTAGGATTGTTCTGCGTGCCGATAATCCTGATTATTGAAGTGGATATCACCTTTGCGGAAATAGGCTTCTGCAATGTTGGGATAGGTTGGATGGCGTGCGGTCAACTGGGTCAGCATCTTCAGGGCTTCGTCCTGGTCGCCTTCCATATCATAGGCTTTCGCCAATTGATAAAGCACTTCAGCGTTGTCAGGCGAATCCGGGTACTTATCCAGAATGTTGCGATAGGCTTTGATCGCATCAACGTAATAGCTCTGGCGCTGTGCCTGCTGATTCTGATCGTAGACCCCTTCCA
The DNA here is from genome assembly GCF_051846955.1 of Cellvibrio sp. ARAG 10.3. NCBI lineage: Bacteria > Pseudomonadati > Pseudomonadota > Gammaproteobacteria > Cellvibrionales > Cellvibrionaceae > Cellvibrio > Cellvibrio sp. ARAG 10.3. The sequence goes on along the minus strand of NZ_JBPYCU010000007.1, from coordinate 188,081 downwards.
TCATATAGACGTCTGCAATGCGTCGCTCGATCTGCTCTTTCAGCTGTTTGTCTTCAAACAGATCCAACAGCTCCTTGTACTCTGCCCTCACCTCCTGGTGATTGAGCTTCTGGAATTTAATCTCTTCTTCTTTTTCCTGTGGGGTGTATTTCAGTGCGCCCAAGGTATTGCTCTTATTGGAAGCGCAACCGAGCGACAGCACCAGAATGCCGATCAAGGGTACCCAGGTTTTTACCGTTTTCATTATTCATCCCCCTGTGCGTCCGCACCTACATCGTCTTGTACTGTGGATTTTGCTTTTTCAAGCGATAGCAGTGTCATATCGTACAAACGGGCCTTGGCCAGTTTGGATTGCGCTGCGTAGTAGCGCATACGTTCTTCGTGTTTATCCAGCTCCACCTTGACCAGGCCGCGCATGATGGTTTCAAAGCTCTGGACAAACTTTTCAGTCTCTGCCAATTGCCGCTCAATCTCGCGGTGTTTTTCGGCAACCATCTTTTTGTAGTACGCAGGCTGTTCATAGGGCCGTTTGTAATCTTTCAACTTGGCGACCTTGCCATCCAATAATTTCAATTCCCGCTCAGTGGTTTCAATCAATGCCTTAAGGCGATCCTGATCTTGTTCATTGAGCGCCAGGGAATGTAAACGCAGCTCCGTATTCTGGTCGGCAAATTGCTCATTTAATTCGGCACTGGTCTTAACCAGCTCCAGAACAGATGCATCAAAATTTTTCTTTTTATTGGCGTTTTCAAGAATCAACAGATGCTCATTGGCTTGAATGGACCAGTACTTGAGGTTCGCCTCAATTGCATAGAGGTCGGCCAGCTCGCGCAGGGTTTCATGGAAAGGATGGCTCGCCATCAAGTCAATCAGAAAAGGGGTCAATTTTTGGTAATCCACCGAGGGGCGTGTGCTATACCAATCACTGTCGTCCATCATGGCATCCAGGTTCTTGATAAATTCGCGCGGAACATCCTGCTTTTCAATAACCCGACGCGCTTCCGCGATCATCTCAACACCCTCATGGAATTCTTTTTCAGCAATGAGGTTGCGTTTAAGGGCTTTGCGCGGCGCACCTTCCTGTTCATAGACGTGCGCCAGCAATACCTTGGCTTCCTGCACTTCCGGTATGGCAATGGAGCGTTCGTTTAATAGCTCAAGGGCGGGGATCGCCTGCCGGTATTGTTTCAGGTTGATTGCGGCCCAGGCGTAAGACAACAATGCACGATTGGAATATAAACCGGTGGTACGGATATCTTTCAGATAAAGCCAGGCTTGCATCAAATTACCGTGCTGCAACGCCAGTTCCGCCAAGCCGTGCCGGGCACGATCTGACAAGAGGGAGAGCTCCTCGCTTACGCCAGAATACTTCGTCACCGCCTCTAGATTGCCTACCGCCGCTTCCAACTTGTTATCTTTCAGTTGCAAGATGGCCATGTTGAATAACAAGTAGGGGAAATAGGGATTTTCCTTCGAAACTGCTTTGAATTTATTCTCGCTATCACCCAGGTGATTGCCTGTGTGGTTCAGCAGGGTAGCCAGATAGTGGTAGTCCGTATGCAGGTCATCGGGCATCTTGCCGCGAATTTGCGCCAGGGATTCCCGCGCGTTCATTACATCTGACTTGCTGTAGAAAAGTTTAGCCAGGTAAAACCAAGCCCGGTTTTTAACTTCTTCAGGCGCCGCAGAATCCAGCAAGGTATCAAACATGCGCTTGGCTTCGTCAGCCATGCCGTAAGACAGCATCATGCCGCCCTTGAGCACCTGACCGCGAGGACTTTTAGCGGTAGTATTATTGATCGCCTGAGCATACTCCTGCTCAATCAACGCCGAAAAATAATCCTGCTGAAAATAATCCAACAGAATCACGCCATACTCAAGGTCTGTCGTGGATTTATTGACGGAGATGGCTGCAAATGCAGGCAGACTTACAACCGGCAACACCACACATAACACCAACCTGGCCACAGCAATTAGCTGTTGCCCTTGCTTATAAAAACGAGTGACTACAACCTTACGCAACATGGGATTACCACTGTTTGATTCCAAAGACTGGTTCTTGTGTAACACTGTCATCGCTGATGGCGACTTCCAGATACTCCCCAGCCGGACCCTTTTCAAAATCAATGGTCGAGGCACGTTTATATGCGCGGCCGTTAGGGCCTACACCGGTAAAAAATATCGTTGCCGTATGTTGGCCTTCATTCAAATTCGTAATATAAAATTTGTGTATGCCGCCACGTATCAATGCCTGGCGCTGTTTCTCGGAATAGATGTGCGTAGCCACCAACTTGCCATCCAGCTTTAACTTGATGCTCTCAAGCGAAAAGAACTGTCCGGAGCTCATGGAAACAAAAACGGAATATTTGGTGCTGGACGGGAAGAGTAATTTTTCCTCCATCAAGCGCAAATCTTTATTGAGATCAATAACCTGCTGCTTCAGTTGTTGAATATTCTTCGAGACTCTATTGACCTCGATACTCGCATCCTGAGTAGCCGCCGAGTCGTTCTCACTGGTGGTGTCGGTCTTTTTTCCTGCAACCGTCTCAGTCCACTTGGGTTCTATCGGCTGTTCTGCAGCCAGTGTCGGCAGCGATATATATATCAGCACCGCCACAAGACAACCCGTTGATATTCTTCTTACCAGAGATGTGTTGGCCATAAGTCGTTTACCCATTTCATCCACTATACAAACCAGGGTTTGGCACCAAATATCCAATATACGAGATAAAACAGATCAGGCCTGATGATTTTTTAAAAACTCAAACGCCAGTCACACTTGGTATTTGGATTTTATGAACTAATCACCAAAACCATGGTCGCCTGCCGAGCAGGGATGATGAAAAAACACTCGCGGGGAGATGTGAATTACTCACGAAGGCAAAAGACGAAAACAGAAGCTGTGTCGCAGACTGATATTTAACTTGATCAAAAAAATATTGTGACGCAATACCAAAAAAGCGCCTTCATGAAGCACTTGAAAAAACCGACAACAAAGCGTTGCTACACCAATTTATTCAGCAACCGCTTATTGGTCGAAGACCATCGCACCGCCGCCGCCCATCCTGAGCAACCCCGAGCAAACCCTGCACCACAGCGCGATAATCTGCTAATTATGCGATCCAACTAACACCATCAGATTGTTCATTCAGGTGCAAATTCAGGTATAGTTAGCGGCAACATTGGATATGCGCTCCGTCCGATTCACGGCCACCGATAAGCATTCGCGACATATCCTCTCTTCGTTCCATCTTACCCGCGAGAAAAAGAAGATGTCACGCTCCGTCAAGATTTTGGCTTGCCTTTTAAGCTTGGGGACTACCGCCTACACCTACGGCAATGACAAACCCGTAACGGTCATTGAACCCGACAAGAGCATGCCAACCATCCAGGTCGCCGCCATTGATACTGAAAAATTCGAGCTGGGCGCTTATGTAGGTTTGCTATCCGTAGAAGACTTCAACACCAACCCGGTGACCGGCGTTTCCTTTACCTATCATATCAATCGTAAATTTATTGCCCAAGCCAACTACGGTATATCGACCGTCGGAAAAGCCGCCTTTGAAGAAGTCGCCGGTGGTAACTTCCTGGCAGACGATGAATATGATTTCGAATACATAAACCTGCTCGCCGGCTACAACCTGCTGGACGGCCGATCTTTTTTAGGCAAACGCCACAAATTTAACTCTGCTATTTATTTGCTCGCCGGCGTCGCCGACGTGAGCTTTGCCGGCAACGACAAAACCGGCATGGTCATTGGAGCAAGCTACCGCGCCGTTGTGACCGACTGGATGACGATCAACCTGGACCTGCGCGACACCATCGTTGATCGGGAATTTTTGGGTGATAGCAAGAAGACGAATAACACCGAGATGCTGATTGGTGTAAATGCTTTGTTTTAATTATTACTTAATTACCGATTGCTGCACTAAAAGAGCTTGGCGTTAGGACTTTTGTTTCGAAACCCTCAAGTCAAGGACGACTTGAGGGAGCTACATGGATGTATTTATGCGATTTCGAAACAAAAGTCCTAATGACAAGCGGGCTACGAAGCACCACCAAAAGACCTAAAGCAAAAATCCTATCAAAATAAAAATTTCACACCAGAAGATATCTGCGCAGCACCCACAGTACGCTTCTCATCCGACACCAGCGTTGAACGGTAAATATAATCCCTGAAATCAAAATGCAACCCGATCCGACGGGTTAACGCCACCTGATAACCAATCCCCAAGGTATACGTCAGACTCGATTCCCCACCAAACTCCGTATCACCCACACCTGCCACCACATACAGCGTCGACAGATTCGCCTTGGGAGGCGAAGGAAAAAACTCCCCCTGAAACAGGTTATAACCAATCAGCAAATCGTAATGGGTGAAGGTGCGATCATCACCATCAAACAGCTTGCCCTGATTTTTTTCGTAGGACGAAGGCGACACCTCAGCTTGCAGATAGTTGTATTGAATAAAAAAATCTTCCGACGCGCGAAACGTTGCACTGATACCCGGCACAAACTCACTGCCAAAATCTTCAATGTTGATGATGCCGGCAAAAATACCCAACTCAAACACTTCGTTATTGATATCCGAAATATCGGTCTTTGCAGACTCATCCGCAAACACTGCCGGCACAAAACACAAAGCAGCTGCCAGGGTTGCAGCCTTTGCCTTTAAAAGAACGAATTGAAACCGATTGTCCATGCTTCTAGACTCACATTGTTATCGTCAGTGGAAACGGAGTAAGAGCGATACTCGCCCTTGAACAGGAAATTTCTGCCCAGGTAGTAATTAAATCCCAGTCCATAATGATTGAAATCTGAATCATCGATCTGCAACGGCACCAGCTTGGGTTGGGAATCAATCTTCATCACGCCGCGCCCGATCAGTACTGTGGGGGAAATACGCCAGTCCGAAAAAGGTTCCAGCACCAGATTAGCGCCGTAAAGGTCGCCCTTGATATCCGTGCCGAAGATTTTTCCTGCCTCCAGTTCCACCCCCAGCCACCCCAAGGGGCGATACCCGACAGTTGCGCTGAACAACTCGCTGCCTTGCAATTCACCATTGGAAAATTGTCCAGTATTAAAGCCGGCACGCCAGCTGTTTTTCAGGTAATCACCATAGCTTACTGTCGGCAGGTCAGCCGGTTCACCGGTGGTTTGAATGGTGCGGGAGATTTGCGCCGTCGTCGCCCACCCGGTTTTGCCGTCCTGGGTACGCACTTCGTACCAACCCGGGCGACGCGTGATTACATCGACGCGCTCCCCTTGCTCAATGACATAGAACACGGGGTAACCGCGCCCCGGACCACTGTGCATCTCAACATAAGGATCGATAACTTCAAGCCATAGCGGTTCCTTTGCAGAACCCGCCAATGCCTGAGTTGCGCCTAATATCCCCAAGGAAAGGCCCACTAACATCATTAACAATCGCATTCGAACTCCCTACTCTTATCTTTCATCAAGGGTGCTGAACCAGAAACCGGAAGGCTTTCGTTTAGCACGACATTCTACGCCATTATGGACAGCGATTAATTTGCGGCAGGTAGCATTAATAAAAGTTGTGATGAATCACTACCCATAATTGCGAACCTTACATCATCCGCCGGGCAGCACTCACTGAGGGAAAATAAGCCAGAGGGAAGCCGGCGATGCAATTCCGCCTCACCGGCAAAGACTTAACCCTGGGCCAACAAACGCCGCAAGTCGATAATGGCCGCGTTGGCACGGGAGATATAAGAAGCCATTACCAGCGAATGATTGGCGAGCATACCGAAACCACTACCGTTCAACACCATCGGGCTGAACAGGGTTTGCTGGGTTGCTTCCAGTTCGCGAATGATTTGCTGCACACTGACCTCGGCGTTTTTATTTTTCAGCACATCAGCAAAATCCACCTCCACCGCCTTCAGCAAATGGATCAATGCCCAGGCCGAGCCACGCGCTTCAAAAAAAACATCATCCAGCTCATTCCAGGGCGTCTTCACCACACCGTCATCACCCTGGTGCGGAACAAAACCCGGTTCTCCTGCCCCATCAATGTTTAAGCGCTGCTGCCCCACACTGGCACTGAGTCGCTGGGACAAATTGCCCAAGCGGGTTTCAACGGTAGATAACCAATAATTCAGGTTGTCGGCGCGCGCGAAAAACTGCGCATCTTGCGGATTGTCATCCGCCAGGCGATGCAAATAACGGCGCAGGTAATCTGCACCTTCCTGATACTGCGATTCCGAGGCGGGAAATATCCAACTGGCATTGTCAAAATTGAAACGCGGTTCAGCCAGGATAAGATCTTTATCTTCGCGGGACTGCGACTGCGAACGGCTGAAGGCTTCGCGCATTGCCTTGCTCATATCGCGCACCTGAATCAAAACGCCGTATTCCCAATTGGGCATATCATCCAGCCACAAACCTGGTGGCATGATGTCATTGGAAAGGTAACCGCCGGGCTTATCCCACAAGGTTTCGGCCACGCGGATCAGGGTTGCCGTGGTCACGGTGCCCACTGCCGGCGTGTGCTGTTCGCGGGCCAATGCCTGACGGGCGTGGTCGCGCACATCGAATAATCCCGGCGATAAACTCCAGTAGATACCCACTGCAACCGCTATCAGTAAGTAAATCGCCAATACAATCAGCACGACACGAAACCACAGACTGCTACCCGCAATATCTTCCTGGGTATCGGAATATCCATCGCGCGCCTTGCGTACACCACGCACCCATAAATTCCTGAATTTCGGTAACGCCATGTCTGCTATTCCTTTCCGTTATCCAGCCGCACTCAATGATGATGGTGCGTCTTATCAAAAATACTTTTCACCTGTGCAGTTGCCACCAATTGCTTGCCATCTGCAAAGGTTAATAACAATTGTAGCTCTTCGCCGCTCTGGATGCTGCGCTGCAAATCGAACAACATGACATGGTATGAGCCAGACTCAAATGCCACGCTGGAGCGGGGAGGAATCAGCACCGTTTCTTCACGGCGCATTTGCATCATGCCGTCTTTGGTGGTGTGGCTGTGCAGCTCAGTCCGTTGCGCCACATCCACTGCCACAGAAACCAGGCTGACAGGTTTGTCCGAGAGGTTGCGCAACGTGAAATATGCCGCCGTATGCCTGGTGCCGGGAACCGGAACATTGATATAGGCTCCGGAGACACTGGCCTGCGTAGCTACTTTGATCGATTCCTTGGCCGGTTCAGCCTTCGGCACGGTATCAGCCGGCGCCGCCGAATCAGGTTGATCTGCATGGGCCGACATGACTGAAAAAAGCAGAACTATAAACACACATTGCATGATCTTGGGCATAGGGAGAAACTCCGGCAGTAGGATTATTGCAGCCGCGGCACAAACTGGATGCGTGGCTGCTGGGCAATTCGGATATCACCACGTAACAGGAAACCGGGTACAGCCTCGCGCATCCGCTGGTAGATCCACCGCCCTTCTGCGTCATTGCGCGCGTGAATCATAACCAGATCACCACTCTCCCTGGCCAACTGAGCCAAATCATTCAATTGCGCGATGAGTCCCGGATTTTTAGCTGATAGCGCCTTGGCATCCAGCATATGTTCATTAGGTCCCGGCTTATAGGGCGTTGGGGGTTTCTGATTCGCAATCTCTTTGCGCAGGACCACCGCAAATTCTTCCACGAGCGGATTATTCGGGTCCATATCACGCGCATTTTTCAGATGCGCCTGAGCTTCGGCGTAACGACTGCGCGCCGCCGCACTGCGAGCCAACTCCAGGTAACGCAGGGTAATTGCCTGCAAACCGGTTTTGGCCTCACTGTTACCCGGATCGAGTAATAACACGGCGTGATAGCGGTCATGGGCATTGTCATTTAGCGGCATCAACAATTGGTCCTGGCTCAACGCATAATCCGCATCCGCCAGTAGACGCTTGATGTTTTGTTCACGGGTATTCAATGGCTTGGGCGCAGGACGAGACTGGGGGCTGGCCACCTGGGGAGCAGGTTTTTTCGGGGCAGGTTGCGGCGCTGTCTGGCATGCAACCAATGACCACACTGACAAACTGACAACGCACAACTGAGACATCACTTTACGCATAAAACCGGGTTCTCTGATAAAAGAAGTTCAATTAAAGCCACGCTATATGATACGAATCTATCGAAATTGCCTGAACAGAATGACAGACGGAGTAAAAAGTTGTGTGAACCAACACACCAAAGTCTGTCTAATCCGCTAGAATTTTCCGGGTGTCTTCCGCAACGGATATCTTTTTCGGGAATCAGACCGGGGCCTATACTACTAGGCAGCAGGACTCATGACATCCCCCGGCGATTCTTAGCCCGAATACATACGCAACCCACAACAAGAAATCGCTGACTATGCCCGCTCTCGTGACCTTGCCTTATCACTACCCCTCCCGATTCCTGGCTTATCTCGCCCTGATGCTCAGCTGCTTGCTGCTTTCATCGGCAAGCCAGGCCCAGGATATCTTTGATACTCCCAAACAAAGTGGCCTGGACACCAGCATTCTTGCACCAGACGATGAATTCCTGCTGGTAACGGAAGCTTTCCAGTTGGAAGCACGCCTGGAAGGTAACCAGTTGATATTGGAGTGGCGTATTGCACCGGCTTACTATTTATATGAAGAACGCTTTAAATTAAATGCCAGCAATGGTCTGACGCTAACACCGCAGTTTAATGAAGGGATAACCAAGTACGACGAGTTCTTCGCCAAGGATATGACCGTATTTTACGACAAGGCCGTATTGACTGTTGACCTGCCTGCCGACACCGTACCATTTAACCTGCAAGTAGAATCCCAGGGGTGCGCCGACGCAGGCTTATGCTACCCGCCCTACATCGATTACCTGCAAGTAGATCCGGACCAGGTCGTTATCCTGCCGCCACCGGCAGACCCGCTGACAGAGGCACCACCGGCCACAACACCCGTTGCAGAGGCACCCAGCTCGCTGGCGAAGATCGTGCTCTTCGCCATCCTTGGCGGCATCATCCTGAACCTTATGCCCTGCGTTTTTCCGGTGCTGTCCATTAAAGTTATGAGCCTGGCCCAGGCCGACCGCGAGCGTTTACCCATTCACGGCTGGGTGTACACTGCCGGTATTGTGCTGTGCTTTGTTGGCTTCGCTGGTGCCCTTTTGCTGGCCAGGGCCGGCGGTGAAGCCATCGGTTGGGGCTTCCAACTGCAGTCACCCCTGCTGATCGCCGCCTTGACCTATCTGTTTTTCGTGATGGGCTTAAGCATGTCGGGGATGATCAATATTGGCACCCGCTGGATGGGGGCAGGCCAATCCCTGACCCAGAAATCCGGACTGAGCGGTTCATTCTTCACCGGCGTATTGGCCGCTGTCGTGGCCAGCCCGTGTACCGCACCTTTTATGGGCGCCGCACTGGGCTTCGCCCTCACCCAGCCCGCCATTGTGTGCCTCGCCATCTTTGCCGCACTGGGCCTGGGTATGGCATTGCCGTTGTTACTTTTGTGTTATTTACCTGCTCTCGCCAATCGTTTGCCCAAACCCGGCGTGTGGATGGAAAACCTCAAAGAGTTTCTCGCGTTTCCCCTTTATCTCACTGCCGTCTGGTTACTCTGGGTGCTGGGCCGCCAGGCAGGCATTGATGCCAGTATGATCGTCGCGGCTGGCGCTGTGGCTATCGCCTTTGGTTGCTGGCTACTCAATCGCTCTGCCAGTGGGGCCTGGCAATGGGTACGCCGGAGCCTGATCGCCGCCGCCTGGGTTGGCGCTCTTGTCCTTCCCTGGCAGATGATTGGCCAGGCCGCCGAATCCTCGCGCTGGCAGGCGTACTCCCCGGAGCGCTTGCAACAACTGCGGGCTTCAGGCGCACCGGTCTTCATCAACCTGACAGCTGACTGGTGCCTGACCTGCCTTGCCAATGAGCGCTTGACCCTGCATACCGAAGACGTAGAACAGGCATTTGATGATTATCAGGTAGTGACACTGAAAGGCGACTGGACCAACCGCGACCCGCAAATCACCGCATTATTAGCCGAGTATGGCCGCAGCGGCGTGCCGCTCTACCTTTGGTTTCCTGCCAACGGCGAAGGCAAAGCTGAAATTTTGCCCCAATTATTGACCCCCGGCCGGCTGATTGAGTCAATTAGTGGCCAAAAGACTACTTTTAACAACTAATTTGCCGACATTGGCGGATTTTTCGCAGAGCTTCTGCAAAAGTCCGTCAAATAGCCCGGATCAGGACCACAACGTGCTGGCTTCGTGATGGAAAGCGAATAAAAGCGAGCCGCTCAAGATGGGATTAATAGGCGAACTTCCTTAATCGTGCCGCCATTTTGCAGCAATTATGCAAAATCCATGTTGAGCCGTGGACAGCAGGTTTTTTTTACGGCAAACTCGCCACACTTTCGCAGATAAATGGGATTGGTTTAACCATTTCCGGTTGGATTTGCTCATAAACCGAACTAGTCTTAGCCGATAAGCTCAAATTCGACGAAGTTTGATATAACACCCGGCGTGACGGCGACGCCCATTGGCCAGACAAACATCAAGAACAGGATCAACTGAATCCATGGCTACCATTCTGGTACTTCACGGCCCTAACCTGAACCTGCTCGGACTGCGCGAGCCGGGGATTTATGGCGCAGCAACGCTGGATTCCATCAACCAGCAACTGTCTCAACTGTGCCACGACGCCGGCCACCATTTCCTGACATTGCAAAGCAACGCGGAATACGAGTTGATCGACCGCATTCATGACGCACGCAAGGAAGGGGTAGACTTCATCCTGATCAATCCCGCCGCATTCACGCACACCAGCGTGGCGCTTCGCGATGCGCTCCTGGCGGTGGATATCCCATTTATTGAAGTGCATTTATCGAATGTCCATAAACGCGAGGCATTCCGGCACCATTCCTATTTTTCCGATGTCGCCCAAGGCGTCATCTGCGGCTTTGGCGCAACCAGTTATGAACTGGCTCTGCGCGCCGCCTTTCAATCCTTGAAGCATTAAACCTATTTCACATACAACCCTTGTTCTAGAGAGGACTCTATGGATATTCGCAAAATTAAAAAATTGATCGAACTGCTGGAAGAATCCGATATCGGTGAGCTGGAGATCAAAGAAGGCGAAGAATCAGTGCGCATCAGCCGCAACTATTCAGGCCAGCCGCAATTTATTGCTGCCCCGATGCAGGCATCCTACGCCCCTGCCCCGGCTGCTCCCGCCGCCGCGCCGGCCGCATCTGCCCCGGCCGCCAGCAGCGAAGCACCAGCCAAAGCTTCTTATGACGGTCACGTGGTGAAGTCTCCCATGGTAGGCACCTTCTATCGTTCACCAAGCCCGGGCTCACCGGCGTTTGCTGAAGTCGGCAAGCACGTCAAGGTAGGCGATGTGATTTGTATTATCGAAGCCATGAAGATGATGAACCAGATCGAAGCCGACAAAGCCGGCGTTATCGAAGCCATTCTGGTCGGCGATGGTGAACCGGTCGAATTCGACCAACCGCTCGTGACCATCGTTTAAGTTATCCAAGCCAACAAACACGCTACGGCGCTGTTTATACGAACGAGCTTAAGGAACTGGTTTATGTTTGAAAAAGTTCTTATCGCCAACCGCGGCGAAATTGCGTTGCGTGTGTTGCGCGCCTGTAAAGAGATGGGCATCAAAACGGTGGCTGTCCACTCACAGGTTGACCGCAATTTAAAACACGTCCGCCTGGCCGATGAATCTGTCTGCATCGGCCCCAACCCTTCACCGAAAAGTTATCTCAACATTCCGGCCATCATCAGCGCCATGGAGATCACTGACGCGGTGGCAGTGCACCCCGGTTACGGGTTCCTGGCTGAAAATGCTGACTTTGCCGAACAAGTGCAAAAGAGCGGCTTTGTCTTTATCGGTCCCGATCCTGACGTTATCCGTATGATGGGTGACAAGGTCGAGGCAATTAAAGCGATGAAGAAAGCCGGCGTACCCACCGTGCCCGGTTCTGATGGCCCTTTGCCGGCGGACAATGCAGAAAAATGCCTGGAGATCGGCCGCCGCATCGGCTATCCGGTCATCATCAAGGCAGCAGCCGGTGGTGGCGGGCGCGGCATGCGCGTCGTACATACGGAAGCCGCCCTGATGAACTCTATCCATGTTACCCAAGGTGAAGCCAAAGCGGCTTTTGGCGATGGCACTGTGTACATGGAAAAATTCCTGCAAAATCCACGGCACGTTGAAGTCCAGATTCTGTCCGATGGCCAAGGCAATGCTATTCACCTGGGTGATCGTGACTGCTCTTTGCAACGTCGTCATCAGAAAGTCCTTGAAGAAGCGCCAGCCCCCGGCATCCCCGAAGATGTTCGCCAGGCGACTTACGCGGCGTGCGTGAAGGCGTGCGTGGATATCGGCTATCGCGGTGCCGGTACCTTCGAGTTCCTGTATGAAGACGGACGCTTCTACTTTATCGAAATGAATACCCGTATCCAGGTAGAGCACCCGGTATCCGAGATGGTGACTGGCGTTGACCTGATCAAAGAACAGATTCGTGTCTGTGCGGGCGAAAAATTATCCATCAAGCAGTCTGACATCGTGATTCGCGGCCATTCTTTTGAATGCCGTATCAACGCGGAAGATCCCAAAACCTTTATGCCCTGCCCCGGTCTGGTTAAAAACTACCATGCGCCCGGCGGCCTGGGTGTGCGGGTCGACTCTCACCTTTACAGCGGCTATACCGTTCCGCCCAACTACGACTCCATGATCGCCAAGGTCATCACCTACGGTGAAACCCGCGAGATCGCGCTGAATCGTATGCGTAATGCCCTGGACGAGACCATCGTCGACGGTATTCGCACCAATATCCCCCTGCAACAAATGCTGGTGCGCGATACGGAGTTCCGTAAAGGTGGTGTCAATATCCATTACCTTGAGAAGAAACTCGCCAATTAACATCCGGCCGGTCACCCCTCATGGGTGACCGGCTTCTCCCCGATTCGAGATTCCCATGCCCTGGTTACAGCTCAAGGTCAAAGCAACCCGCCCCCAAACTGAAAAACTTGAAGATGCGCTACTGGCCAGCGGCGCTGTGTCGGTCACCCTGCAAGATGCCGCCGATCAACCCATCTTCGAACCCGCATTAGGCGAAACACCCCTGTGGGACGACATTCGCGTAACCGGGTTGTATTCAGCGGATATTGATATCGCCAAAGCCAGCCTGCAGGCGCAAAAGGTCTTTGGTGGTGAATTGCCCGAGCACAAATGGGAATTGTTGGAAGACAAGGACTGGGAACGGGAGTGGATGAAAAATTACCACGCGATCCGCTGTGGGGAGCGACTGTGGATTTGCCCGAGCTGGCAGCAGCCACCCGAACCGGACAAGATCAACCTGATGCTCGACCCCGGCCTGGCCTTCGGCACCGGCACCCACCCCACTACCTTTATGTGCCTGCAATGGATCGACCAACAGGATCTTACCGACACGCAGATTGTTGATTACGGTTGTGGCTCCGGCATCCTCGGTATTGCCGCTTTATTGATGGGCGCCACACAAGTCATCGGTGTTGATATCGATCCTCAAGCGTTGTTGGCCACCACTGAAAATGCTAAACGCAATAACCTGCCGGCTGATGCCATGCCCGTATATCTGCCGCCGCGCTGTCCGAAGGTGCAGGCCGATGTGGTATTGGCCAATATCCTTGCGGGCCCCCTGGCAGATCTGGCCACACAACTCAATGCATTGACCAAACCCGGCGGCAGGATTTGCCTGTCTGGCATCCTCGGTGTGCAGGCAGAGAGTGTAATAGCGGCTTATGCACCCTGGTTCGATTTTGACCCGGTGGTCAGCCAGGACGAATGGGTGCGATTGACAGCGACCAAAACCCGCTCATAATTCGCGACCACTGTTGGCGCATGCGGTAATGCGTGATACTTAACAGTCCTGCGCGGAAAAATTTACCGCGCTGGCGCCAGGAGCTACACTGATTCCACGCTGTACCTTGTCGATAACCCCAGGACAAACACCAACCTATGAGCAACATGGTTACCCGCTGCCCCAAATGCGCCACCTCGTTTCGTATCACCAGCGCGCAATTGCAATCCGCCAAGGGCGCGGTGCGGTGCGGTTCCTGTCTGCATATTTTCAAGGCGCAGGACCATCTGATCAGCGGAGCACCAACGCAAAGTCCAGCCAAAGCGGCGCCATCACCGACCGCTGCCGCCGCTAAAACGACCCCATCGACAAAACCGGCCGCCACTGCCAAACCTGCTGCCAGTACACAACCTGGCAAGGAAATACCAAAACCCGCTGCCAGGGAACCCGGTTCACATCAAACCGCCGTCAAACCAACTAGCCAGGCGGCTGCGCGCTTGGCATCTCAAACAGCCGCGACAACATCCGCGCCGCCACCAGCAAAGCCTGCGGAACAGAAACTGGCCTTCAGCCAGGAGGATATTAATCGCGAGCTGGCGCTGAGCGGTGACGACGACTTTTTGATCAGCGATGATATGGATGAACCGGATGAGACTAAGCGCTCCGACTACGAGTTCGATGGTTTTCTGGATCTCGAAAAACTACCCAAGCAAAGTGCCTCTTTGTTTGATCGGGAAATCCGTCAGAAAGAGCCTGAAAAAGATGATATTGACCCGGACGAGTCCTGGGCCATGGAATTACTTGACGAAGCTGACGAAGACACACGGCTGTCGTCCATTCAGAAAAAAAACCATGAATCAGAGGATGAAGGGTTCAGGGCTGATGAACGATTAAGCGATACCCGCACCGAAGATGATTCTGACAACTCCCCCGAACCGCAGCACAGCAGCCGCCCGTCAGCCGTTCCGTTTAAAGGTCCGGTTTTTAATATTGTGGCCGAAAAAGATGAAGCGCCGGAGGAAGCCGAAGAGATTCACGCCCAGCCTTACAATGAAAACCAGCTTTACCAGCAGGCATTGGCAGACAATCACAAAGATGATTCTCGCCTGCGTGCGTTTGACACGTCCCGCGCTGCACTGCTGATGAATATCATGCCGGAACCCGTGGAGATGACCACGCGCTATGACCGGCAGCGTTCAGCCAAACGTTTATGGGGTGGACTATCGGCGCTGCTGGTGCTGGTACTTTTTATCCAGATCGCCTGGCTGCAGTTTGACAACCTGAACCGCACCGAACCTTACCGCAGCTTTTATGCAAGCGTGTGCTCAATGCTGGGCTGTCAGCTGCCCGCCCTGGTCGACCGCAGTAAAATCCGCGCCTACAACCTGGTGGTACGCAATCATCCCAAGCTGGAAAACGCGTTGATTGTAGATGCCATCCTGTTGAACAACGCCAGCTTTCAACAACCCTTCCCCGACCTGATCCTGGCGTTCAGCACGATTGATGACATACCGGTCGCGTCACGACGCTTCAAGCCTCAGGAATACTTGCGCGGCGAGTTGGCCGGCAGAAGTCTGATGCCGCAAAACCAGCCGGTTCACCTTACCCTGGAACTGGTCGATCCGGGCTCCGAAGCGGTGAATTACCACGTATATATTCCCGAATAATCTACCGGCAATATTGACAAACCGCTCGCCTGCACCTGCTGCTGTCGAGCGCTCAAAAAAACGCCACTTTGCGCAATTTCCACGTTCCCATCAGCGATGCAAACAGGTATCATGGCGACCCTTTTACGCAGGTGCCTTAACGCAGAAAATCCATGGGCCAGAGGTTGTGAGTCCTAGTGCGGGATAACAGCTTTGGCACGACGCTGGCGACAGCGAGATCCTCCATCATTTTTTTGCAATCTGCTCATCCTGTGGAGCGCCATGTGTTCCGGATAGGTCCCTATCAGATCGACAGCCAGGTCATCCTCGCGCCCATGGCCGGGGTAACCGACCGCCCCTTTCGGCAATTGTGCCGCCAACTGGGTGCGGGGTTGGTTGTGTCCGAAATGGTGACCGCCAATGCGGAACTCTGGGGCAGTCGCAAGAGCAGTTTGCGCCTGGACCATCGCGGTGAAGTCGCGCCGATATCGGTGCAGATTGCTGGCGGTGATCCGGAGATGATGGCCGAGGCAGCGCGCCTGAATGCGGACAACGGAGCCCAGATTATTGATATCAATATGGGCTGCCCCGCCAAAAAGGTCTGCAAGAAAGCCGCCGGCTCGGCCTTGTTAAAAGATGAACAATTGGTAAACGATATTCTGCGCGCTGTTGTCTCAGCCGTGGATATTCCGGTGACGCTGAAGATTCGCACCGGCTGGAGTATGGAAGACCGCAACGCCCTGCGCGTTGCGCGAATCGCACAGGACAATGGTATCGCCGCCCTCGCCATCCACGGACGCACCCGCGCCTGTGGTTTTACGGGGGCGGCGGAGTACGACACGATAGCCGCCGTGGTGCAGGCTGTTGATATACCGGTGTTTTGCAACGGTGATATCGACTCGGCACCCAAGGCGCGCCAGGTGCTTGAGCATACCGGCGCGCAAGCGGTGATGATCGGACGGGCCGCTCAAGGGCGGCCGTGGATTTTTCGCGAAATAGCACATTACCTGCGTACAGGTGAACAATTACCTGAACCCTCTCTGACGGAAGTCAGGGAAATTCTTTGTAGCCATCTGCGTGAACTGTACGACTTCTATGGCGATGTAATGGGGCCGCGTATCGCTCGCAAACATGTGGGCTGGTATCTGCAAACCGTCGCCGGCAGTGAGTCGTTTCGCCAACAGTTCAATCGTCTCGACAACGCAGAAGAACAACATGCCAGCGTTCAAACGTTCTTTGAACAGCTGATTACGAAAGAGGATATAGCGGCATGAACACAGCAACTTTTATGACAGAAGCCCCAGCCACCACCAGCCCCGCCAACGGCTTTGCCCAGGCAGCGCAATCACAATCACTGCGCGGTTGCGTTGAACAAGCGATGGAAAATTATTTCCAGAACCTGGACGGCCAGCCGGTGAGTGATGTCTACGACATGGTGATGGCTGAAGTGGAGGCGCCCATGTTGGAGATCGTGCTCAAGTACACGCGTCACAACCAGACCCGCGCCGCACAAGTGCTGGGTTTAAACCGCGGAACCCTGCGTAAAAAATTAAAGCAATACGGCCTGCTCTAAGGCGGTATCGCGGAGCGCGAGCCAGCGTCTCCCATAAAAGGGGTGGAATAAAAACCACCCCTTTTGCTTTTTAACAGTTTGTCGATTTCTGTTTAACCATGGGGAAATACCACCAACATGTCCAGCGTTAATCTTGTTCCCGTCAAGCGCGCTTTGATCAGCGTCTCCGATAAAACCGATATTGTGGAATTCGCACAAGCCCTGCACGCCCAAGGCGTGGAAATTTTATCCACCGGCGGCACCTACCGCCTGCTCACCGACAACAAGATTCCTGCCATTGAGGTTTCTGATTACACCGGTTTTCCGGAGATGATGGACGGTCGCGTTAAAACCCTGCATCCCAAAGTGCACGGCGGTATCCTCGCCCGTCGCGGCATGGACGATGCGGTAATGAACGAACACGGCATCAACGCCATCGACATGGTCGTCGTTAATTTGTATCCCTTCGAAAAAACCGTGGCCAAGACTGATTGTTCTTTGGAAGACGCGGTAGAAAATATTGATATCGGCGGGCCCACCATGGTGCGCGCGGCGGCCAAGAATCATGCCTTCGTGAATATTGTTGTTAATGCATCGGACTATGCTGCCATCCTCGAAGAATTAAACACCAATAACGGCAACACCACTTACAAAACCCGTTTTGATCTGGCCATTAAAGCCTACGAACACACCGCTGCTTATGACGGTGCTATTGCCAATTATTTTGGTCGCCTGGTTGAGGGTGGTAGCGAAGATTTTCCGCGTACTTTTAATACGCAATTTATCAAAGCCCAGGAAATGCGCTACGGCGAAAACCCGCATCAGAAAGCGGCGTTTTATGTTG
This sequence comes from Cellvibrio sp. ARAG 10.3, assembly GCF_051846955.1. Taxonomy (NCBI): domain Bacteria; kingdom Pseudomonadati; phylum Pseudomonadota; class Gammaproteobacteria; order Cellvibrionales; family Cellvibrionaceae; genus Cellvibrio; species Cellvibrio sp. ARAG 10.3. The sequence goes on along the minus strand of NZ_JBPYCU010000007.1, from coordinate 170,235 downwards.
AAAAAAATCCGCAGGAAGTCAGCATCGCCACCGCAAAACAATTACAGGGCAAAGAACTTTCCTATAACAATGTGGCCGACACCGATGCTGCATTGGAAACGGTTAAATCCTTTACTGAGCCAGCTTGCGTCATCGTCAAACACGCAAACCCCTGCGGCGTAGCCATCAGCAGCAATATCAAAACCGCCTACGACCTGGCCTATGCCACTGACCCGGAATCGGCCTTCGGCGGCATTATTGCGTTTAACCGCGAACTGGATGCGGAAACCGCTAAAGCCATCATCGAGCGTCAATTTGTGGAGGTGATTATTGCACCGAGCATTGCCGCCGATGCTATTGAAGTTGTGAAAGCCAAACAAAATGTGCGCCTGTTAGCGTGTGGTGAATGGGGCACTGAACGCATTGGCGGTCTGGATTACAAACGCGTCAATGGCGGTTTGTTGGTGCAGGATCGCGACAATGGCATGGTGACTGAACGCGACCTGAAAGTTGTGACCAAACGTGTACCCACCGAAACCGAAATGCGCGATTTATTATTCGCGTGGAAGGTAGCCAAGTTTGTGAAATCCAATGCCATTATTTACGCGAAGAATAACCAAACCATCGGCGTGGGTGCGGGCCAGATGAGCCGCGTTAACTCTGCGCGCATTGCCGCCATTAAAGCTGAGCACGCTGGCTTGCAAGTCGCCGGTTCCGTGATGGCTTCCGATGCTTTTTTCCCCTTCCGCGACGGTATTGATAACGCCGCTAAGGTCGGTATCGCGGCGGTGATCCAGCCCGGTGGTTCCATGCGCGATGAAGAAGTGATCGCCGCCGCCGATGAACATGGCATGGCCATGGTGTTCACCGGCATGCGCCATTTCCGCCATTAAAATGTAGGTCGGATTAAGCGCGCAGCGCTGTAATCCGACAAGCGGCCTATTTAATAAAAAATGTCGGATTACGCTTCGCTAATCCGACCTACGGGTAGAGAAATAGCTTATGAACGTGTTGATTATTGGCAGCGGCGGACGCGAGCATGCGTTGGCCTGGAAAGCGGCGCAAAGCCCACAGGTTGAAAAAGTATTTGTTGCGCCGGGTAACGCCGGAACCTTGCTCGACAATAAACTCGCCAATGTGTCTATCGATATCCTCGACTTCTCCAGGCTCGCAGATTTTGCCGAAGCAAACGACGTGGGCTTAACCATTGTCGGGCCGGAAGTGCCGCTGGTGGCCGGTATTGTCGATTTCTTTAATGAACGCAAACTGCCCTGCTTTGGCCCCACCAAAGGTGCCGCGCAGTTGGAAGGCTCCAAAGCCTTCACCAAAGATTTCCTCGCCCGTCACAAGATTCCCACCGCTGAATACCAAAACTTTACCGAGGTTGAGCCAGCCCTGGCTTACCTGCGTGAGAAAGGCGCACCCATTGTGGTGAAAGCTGATGGCCTTGCCGCCGGTAAGGGTGTGATCGTGGCAGAGACCCTGGACCAGGCCGAAGCCGCGGTGCGCGATATGTTATCTGGCAACGCGTTTGGTGATGCCGGTTGTCGCGTTGTGATCGAAGAATTTCTCGCCGGTGAAGAAGCCAGTTTTATTGTGATGGTGGATGGCAAAAATATCCTGCCTATGGCTACCAGTCAGGATCACAAGCGCGTGGGCGATGGTGATACCGGCCCCAACACCGGCGGTATGGGTGCTTATTCTCCCGCGCCGGTTGTGACGCAAGCGGTGCATGATCGCGTGATGCAGGACATCATTCGTCCCACCGTGGATGGCATGGCTGCCGAAGGCAATGACTACACCGGCTTTTTGTATGCCGGACTGATGATTGATGCCTCCGGTGCACCCAAGGTAATTGAATACAATTGCCGCTTTGGCGATCCGGAAACCCAACCCATTATGCTGCGCCTGCAATCCGATCTGGTTGCGTTGTGTCTTGCCGCATTGAAAGGCGATCTTGATAAAGTAACCGCCGAATGGGATGAACGTGCGTCTATTGGTGTGGTGCTCGCGGCTGGCGGTTATCCCGGTGATTACAATAAAGGCGATGTGATTTCCGGTTTACCCACTGAAGAAGTCAGTGGTGAAAAAGTTTTCCATGCCGGCACAACCAACAAAGACGGCAAGGTTGTTACCAATGGCGGACGTGTGCTGTGCGCTACTGCCTTGGGTACAACCGTGTCTGAAGCGCAACAGCGCGCTTATGAACTGGCCGCGAAGATTCAGTGGGATGGCGTCTTCTATCGCAAGGATATTGGTTATCGTGCGATTGCGCGGGAGCAGGAATAGCACGCAACCGTGGGGTCGGATTACGCTGCGCTAATCCGACCTACTTGCGACTGAGGGTTATCCGTTATAGTCTGCGCATTCCCGACAGTGAGATGCACTCGTGTCCAACCACCTTGCCAATTACCGCCGCTTTATCTTCCTGACGTTAATCGTCTGGTTGTGTGCTATGTGGGGTGGTTTGCACGGGCATTTTTGTTTTGATGGACAGGAACCGCCCGTATCGGTCCACATGGATTTATTGAGTGGTCATCCCGATCATGAGCACAGTGATGAAATCCACATCGATGCCGACGCCGAACTCGTAGAATCCATTTTATTCAAACTCACTAAAATCGACCTGCCACTACTTATCACCGCGCTGGTTTACGCGCTGCTGTTGATTGGCCCCACCCTATCTTTTCCCCGCACAGCTCTTCAGCCGTTCACTAATAAATACTTCCTGTTACGTCCGCCACTGCGCGCGCCTCCTGCTTTCTCCAGCTAAGCCTTTTCTCTTCCCGTTTTTCTCACTGAAAACCGTGGCTCTTTGTATTTGCTGAAATTTCTATGCTGGAGTTTCTATGCGTAATGTATTACTGCACGGCGCGTTGATCGCGTTGTGCTCATTCATTGTGGCGTCGGCCAGGGCTGAACAGCCCAACCAACGTTTATTGTCATTGCAGGACGCACTGCGTCTCGGTCTGCAACAACACCCGCAGTTAACTCAATTTACACTGCGCGCACAATCCTTGGCGGGTGATCAGGAAAGTGCAGCCTTGTCACCTCCTCTGACGTTATCCGCCGAACTGGAAAATATCGCCGGCAGCGGTGCGTTCAAGGACACCCAAAACGCTGAACTGACACTGTCGCTGTCATCCGTTATTGAACCGCGTTATCAACGGGATGCACGCCAAGCGATTGTCACGGCCCGACAACAGGCCCTGGCGACTGAAGAAAACGTGTTTGCGCTGGACCTGCTGACGGAGATCACGCGCGGTTTTATTGCAGTGGTCGCCGCGCAGGAATTGTTGAATATTCATCAGCAAAGTCATCAACTCTGGCAACACCGTGTAACGGATTTACAGAAACGTGTCACTGCCGGTCGCTCCCCTGCCGCCGAATTACTGCGTGCACAAGCGGCACTTGCCCAAGCTGATATTGCCCGGCTCGACGCAGAAAACACGGTGCTGCTGGCAAAAATGTCGCTAAGTAAATTATGGGGTGAACCAGATGATTTTCATTTCACCGCACAGGGCAACTTGCAACACCTCGGCGCACCAGCATCCCGCGAGCACATCCTCAGCTTATTGGATCAGCACCCCGACCTGCGCTTATTGGCTGATGAAACGCGATTGCGCACTGCTGAACTGAATCTTGTACGCAGCCGTAGCTCGTTAACACCGGAGTGGCAAGCGGGCATTCGCCATATACGCGAAAGCGACGACACCGCATTAGTGCTGGGTATCAGTGTGCCTTTGTCCAGTGGAGCTCGCGCATCCGGTGAGATAAAAACCGCGCGCGCGCAACAACAATTGGCCATACAACAACAGGACAGCGCGATCCTCGAACTGCGCAGCCAACTCTTGCAGCTGGGGGAGCAGCAGCACCTCGCGTTGCAACGGGCAAAAATCCTGCGCGACGAAATTGTGCCCTTACTATCCCGCGCCCTTACCGAGGCCGACGATGCGTTTGCACGCGGTCGCTACAGTTATATGGAATGGAGCCTGATACAGAATGAGTTGCTGGATGCACAGCTTGCGTTAATTCATTCGGCGGCCCAAGTCCACTACTGGCGAACGGAGATTGACCGGCTCAGCGGCGCCATCCTGTTTAACCAAGACCCATCTCCATCAAAGCAAGGAGTCATGCCATGAAATTTTTATCTGCCATTATGCTGTTCTGTACAGCGCTGAATGCTTCGCTAGCACTGGCATCGTCAAATCACGACCATGATCACGACAACCACAACGACAATGATGCAGCCGAACACCGTGACCATGAACACACCGACAACCAGGTCAGCATTCCTGCCGCCCTCGCCAGTCAGGCCGGAATTCGCACCCAAACAGCGACCAGCGGTGTATTACAACAACAGGTATTGTTATTTGGTCGACTGAAACCCTATCCGCAACACATCAGCCACATCCGCGCCCGGTTTCCGGGACTGATCCGTCAGGTGAATGTTCAGATCGGCGAATCGCTAAAGACGGGTATGGTCATCGCCCGCATCGAAGCCAATGACAGTCTGCGCGTTTATGACATTACATCGCCGATTGATGGTGTGGTGATTGATCGTCACGCTAACGCTGGCGAATTTACCGGCGAAGACATTCTTTTTACTTTGGCTAACTACGACCAACTGGAATTGGATCTGAGTGTTTTTGCGCGCGACAGCCAACGCATTCGCATCGGCCAGGATGTCGCTATCTTTAAATCTGATTCCCGCACCGGGCCAGTCATTGCCCAAGGAAACATTACTTACATTACTGCCGGCGATGGAAATACGCCCACCGTCACTGCGCATGTCCCGCTCGATAATACAAAACAACAGTTAATGGCAGGCGCATTGGTTGAAGCGCTGGTCACTGTTGCACAAGATGAGGTTGCAGTACTGATAGAAAAACGTGCCGTGCAACGTCACGATGGGCAAGCTGTTGTGTTTGTACAAGAGGGCAATAACCACACCGCCCGCCCGGTTATATTGGGGCGAAGCAACGCGCAATCTGTTGAAGTATTGAGCGGTTTGCAAGCGGGTGAAGATTATGTCGTGGACAATAGTTTTCTTGTCAAAGCTGACCTGGAGAAATCCGGCGCAGCGCACGTTCACTAGGAGGCGTTATGTTGCAACCTGTATTGCGCAGCGCCATTGAGCGACGCGGACTCATTATCTTTGGTGTAGCGCTGTTAATTGGTTTGGGCCTTTGGAATTATCAGCGCCTGCCGATTGATGCGGTCCCCGACATTACCAATATACAAGTTCAGATCAACACCGAAGCTGCCGGTTATTCTCCGCTGGAAGTGGAGCAACGTATCACCTTTACCATTGAAAACAGTTTATCCGGATTACCGGGGCTGGCGTATACCCGGTCACTGTCACGCTACGGCTTATCACAAGTTACTGTGGTATTTGATGAAGGCACGGATATTTATTTTGCGCGTGCGCAAGTAAATGAACGGCTTAATCAAATTGCCAATCAATTACCCGATGGCATTGAGCCGGGCATGGGTCCGATTGCCACCGGCCTGGGCGAAATTTTCAGTTACACCGTCGATGCCACGGGCACAGCCGCACAGGAATACGATATAACCGCGCTTCGCGAAATACAGGACTGGATCATCCGTCCGCAGCTGATGCGCGTCAAAGGCGTGGTGGAGATCAACACCATCGGCGGCTATGAAAAGCAATATCACGTTACGCCCGACATACGCCAGCTACTGGCGTGGCGTATTACGCTGGAGGACATCAGCACCGCACTGCGCAATAACAACCGCAATCGCGGTGCGGGCTTTGTAGAGCATAACGGCGAACAGATTCTGGTTCGCTCGCCCGGACAATTGCGCGATATAGCAGACATCAGTGCCGTTGTTGTAGCTACTCGCGATGGCATTCCGGTGCGTATCGGCGATATTGCCGAGGTAGCTATTGGCAAGGAATTACGCAGCGGTGCGGCAACCCGCAATGGCCACGAAACGGTGTTGGGTACCGCCATGATGCTCATCGGCGAAAATTCGCGCACCGTTGCGCAGGATCTGGCAAAACAATTAACGCTGGTTAATCGTTCATTGCCGCCCGGTGTGGTCGCAGAAGCGGTTTATGATCGCACCACGTTGGTAGAAAAGACCATTCGCACCGTGCAAAAAAACCTGCTGGAAGGTGCCTTGCTGGTGATCGCTGTGCTGTTTATTTTGCTCGGTAATTTACGTGCAGCACTGATCACCGCCGCCGTCATTCCGATCAGCATGTTGATGACGATCAGCGGTATGGTTGAAACGGGCGTGTCGGCCAATTTGATGAGTCTCGGTGCGCTGGATTTTGGCCTGATTGTCGATGGCGCGGTCATTATTGTGGAGAATGCATTGCGTCGTCTCGCCGAAGCGCAACAACACACCACAGGTGCACTGCCGTTAAAACGTCGCCTTGAACTGACGTTTGTAGCCACTGATGAAGTGATCCGGCCCAGTTTATTTGGGGTGGGCATTATTACCCTGGTGTATCTGCCTATTTTTTCCCTGACGGGTGTGGAAGGGAAAATGTTTCACCCCATGGCCTTGACGGTGGTGATGGCGCTGGCCAGTGCCATGTTGCTCTCGGTTACGTTTATTCCAGCCGCCATTGCCCTGGTGATGCGCGGGAAGATTAACACCCGGGAAACGCGCTTGATGCAAGGATTAAAAGCGCGTTACCGGTGGCTGTTAACGCGCGCACTACAGCACCGCTACAGCATTATCAGCAGTGCGGTGCTGCTTATTATTTTTTGTAGCTGGTTGGCAACCACCCTGGGGCGGGAATTTATTCCGCAGCTGGATGAAGGTGATATTGCGCTGCACGCGTTACGTATTCCCGGCACCAGCCTTGAGCAAGCCGTGGCCATGCAGCATATGCTTGAGGAACGTATTAAAACCTTTCCGGAGGTGGATAAAGTATTCGCAAAAATGGGCACGGCTGAAATCGCCAATGACCCTATGCCGCCCAATGTTGCAGATAATTTTGTCATCCTCAAGCCGCGCTCCGAATGGCCTGACCCGTCGATGGATAAGGCAGACCTGGTCACGCGTATGGAGCATTCACTGCGCGAGCTGCCCGGCAATAATTACGAATTTACACAGCCCATCCAGATGCGGTTTAACGAATTGATCTCGGGTGTACGCACGGATTTCGCGGTCAAAGTGTATGGCGATGATCTGGACCAGCTGTTGCGTTCTGCCAATCATATTCTGGAGGTGTTAAAAAAACTGGATGGTGTTGCCGATCCTCGGGTGGAGCAGGTCACCGGCCTGCCGTTGTTAACCATTACGCCTAAACGCCACACCTTGGCCAGTTATGGCATGGATGCGGATTTTTTGCAGAATTGGGTTGCTACAGCAATTGCAGGTGAAACAGTAGGGCAACTTTTTGAGGGCGACCGGCGTTTCGATATTGTTGTGCGGTTGCCCGAAACATTGCGCCGTGATATCGCGCGCTTCGAACAACTTCCCATCCCATTGCCGTCAGGAAGTCCGACAGATCATGTTCCGCTGGGTGAGGTAGCCCAAATAAACTGGACCGAGGCGCCCAATCAAATCAGCCGTGAAAACGGTAAACGTTTTATTGTCGTAACCACGAATGTCCGCGGGCGTGATCTGGGCAGTTTTGTTACCGAGGCGCAAACCCGTATCACGCATGCGGTGCAATTACCGCCGGGTTATTGGCTGGATTACGGCGGCACGTTTGAGCAACTGGAATCTGCCGGCAAACGCCTGGCATTGGTGGTGCCCTTCACACTCCTGATGATCATCGGCTTATTGCTATTGGCCTTCGGTTCATTGCGCGATGCCTTGATAATTTTTACCGGTGTGCCGCTGGCCTTGACGGGTGGCGTCCTGGCGCTCTGGCTGCGCGATATGCCGCTGTCCATTTCCGCTGGTGTCGGCTTTATTGCGTTATCGGGTATCGCGGTATTGAACGGCCTGGTTATGTTGTCGTTTATTCGTAACCGGTGGGAAAACCAGCAGTTCACATTGCCAGCGTTGACGCCCTCTATCATGGAAGGCGCGCTGACTCGTCTGCGCCCTGTGCTGATGACCGCACTGGTTGCCAGCCTCGGCTTTATCCCCATGGCATTCAACAGTGGCACAGGTGCAGAAGTGCAACGGCCGTTGGCAACAGTGGTTATCGGCGGCATCCTATCTTCTACACTGCTGACGTTACTTGTTCTGCCGGCGCTGTATCAACAGGTGTATGAACGACGTGGATCGCCTTAACATTTGATTGCACTTCTTAATTAATTTCATGTTCAGGGAAGAACGTTTACTTACCGCCTGCTGTTTCCACAAAAAGTCTCCCGCGCTATTCACCAATACAATTGAATCGAATGCTTTTTCTCTTTTTTGTGTGTTAACGAACACTCTTTTTCTACGATTGTGTGCGACAGTGATCATCGTACTGCATTCGTTCGTATCAAAAATTTCTTCTCACCAATACACAGATAGAAAGCACAGAGAAAGTTTATTGCCATAACACCACGTATTTTTTGTCCCGTCAGATTTACTGCTGTGAACCAGCAGCAACGGAGGAAGTATGATTACCAGATTACCCCGCCAATCGACACTCGCTCTCGCCATTCTCTCTGCGCTACCCGGCGTGGCATTCGCCTCATCATTCCAGTTACTCGAACAAAGTCCTGCTCACCTGGGTAGCGCGTTTGCAGGTACAGCATCCAATGCGATTGATGCGAGCAGCGTTTTTTTTAATCCTGCCAGCCTCAGTGAATTGGAAGGCCGCCATCTCACCCTGGCAGGTAACCTTGTCTTTACCGAATCGGTTTTTCACGACCAAGGCTCAAATACCAACGGCATCGAAAGTGAAACCAAAGAAACTGGCGTTGTGCCAAATGTTTATTATGTGCATCCGCTGAATGATCGGCTCACGTTTGGCCTGGGATTAAATGGACCTTTTGGTTTAGCCAGCGACTATGGTCGGGATTGGATGGGACGCTATCTCGCCACCTACAGCGATCTTGAAGTGGCCAGTGTCAACACCACCTTTGCTTACGAAATTGCCGATAATTTTTCGTTGGGTCTGGGCGTCAGTTATCAACGCGCCGAAGTGATTCTGGAAAGTCAGGTGGACTCCACCTTGGGTGTTAATCCCAATCCGGCGACGGATAGCAGCGCCAGGATTGAAGGTTCTGATCACGCCTTCGTTGCCGATGTCAGTGCATTTTATCGTCCGACGGACAGTACCAGCCTCGGTCTCGTGTGGCGCCAGGGGGCCGATTTTGAACTGGACGGTGATGCACGTTTTGCGTTGAATGCCGCCTGCACACCCGGCGCGGGTTTTCCAACCGGTACACCGCCAGCACCCACCACCGGCACCATTTGTTCCGCCACCTTGAACACCCTGGATGGTGACGCAGCCGCTGATGTTGAACTGCCGGATACGCTCACCTTCAGCTTTTCCCAACAATTAAACACACAATGGGCACTGCATGGTGATATTGCCTGGACCCAGTGGAGCTCTATCGACACCATTAACGTGATGAACACCGACAATGGTGTGACCGTCGATCAGTTAGAACTGCACTATGATGACACCATGCGCTATGCATTGGGCCTTACCTATCAACCGGGAAATGCCTGGACCTGGCGTGCCGGTGTCGCTTTTGATGAGGCGCCGCAAACAGATCCGACCATTGTGAATCCACGCATTCCCGACCAGGACCGTACATGGTTAAGTGTGGGCTTTAATTATGCGGTCTCCCAGAACGTATCCATTGATGTGGGTTACGCGCATCTGATGGTTGACGATGCCAGCATCGCCAATGTCGATATGCAAACCGGTCATCAGGTTTACGGTGACTTCGACGCGCAAGTTGATATTGTCGGTGTGCAAGCCAATTTTCAATTTTAGAAATAGGGAGAGCCGGCAATACCCAATGCCGGCTTCGGCGCTTCCATCAACCGGAGCAATATACCGAATGTAAAAAAAGCTAAGCCTGCTTTATTTTGCCTAGCACCTGTTATACCGTTTTTGGCCTGATGTCAGTTCATTCTGGGAGAGCAGATTATGGAATACCGCCAACTCGGTCACTCCGGCCTTAAAGTTCCCGTGTTCAGTTTAGGCACCGCCACTTTCGGCGGCACCAATGAATTTTTCAAACACTGGGGACAAACCCAGGTGGATGAAGCCGCGCGCATGGTTGATTTATGCCTCGACCATGGCATTAATTTTTTTGATACTGCTGACATTTATTCGGACGGCGCATCGGAAGAAATTCTGGGCAAGGCACTACAGGGCAAACGTCAGCGATCATTAATTTCAACCAAGGCCACCTTCACCATGGGGAGTGGCCCCAATGATAAAGGGTCGTCGCGTTACCATTTGATTCGTGCCTGCGAGGCCAGTTTGAAGCGTTTGAACACGGACCACATTGATCTTTATTTCATGCACGGTTTCGACGCGCTGACACCGGTAGAAGAAACCTTGCGTGCATTGGATGATTTAATTACCAGTGGCAAGATCAGTTATATTGGCGCGTCCAATTTTTCCGGTTGGCACCTGATGAAAGCGCTTGCCACCTCGGAAAAATATGGCCTGGCTCGCTACGTGGCTTATCAAGGTTATTACTCGTTAATCGGGCGCGATTATGAGTGGGAGTTAATGCCCCTCGCTCTCGATCAAAAAGTCGCAACCATGGTGTGGAGCCCGTTGGGCTGGGGGAGGTTGACCGGCAAACTCAAACGCGGCCAACCCGCAACAACTGGCCGCATTGCCGCTGGAGGGAGTGATGGCGGGCCGACCGTTGACGATGATTACTTATTTAATGTGATTGACGCCCTGGAAGTGATCGCCAAGAATCGCAACAAAACGGTTCCGCAAGTCGCATTAAACTGGTTATTGACACGACCAACCGTTGCCAACGTTGTGGTCGGTGCGCGCAATGAGGAGCAGATGAAACACAATCTCGGTGCGCTGGAGTGGACCTTGACGAAGGACGAAATAGCCTATCTTGATAAAGCCAGCCATCAACGGCCGATCTACCCCTATTGGCATCAAACCGGCTTTGATGAGCGCAATCCCAAACCTACGCAGTGGTAAGGATTAACGAGCCTGGCGTCAGACAATGCGCGACTGGCGCTTCGCTTGTTTTCCCAATTAAGTAGAATTTGCTCTAAGCTATGATTTTCTTATGGCTGAGACGTGGGGTGTGGTGCCAATTTTTCGTTTTTTTAAATCATTTATTTATAACCAGATTGAGGCTATATAAAAACAATCTTAGCGATCTCTGTTCTTAGATTCCCATCACGCAGAAAGCGGATCTATCTCTCATAATCGTTATGAAAAATATCCGCTTCCGTGGTAATTCCTTTTGGTTATGCTCAGCTGATCGGTCATAGGCCCAGCTGCTCCCTCGTTATACTCCTGGGCCTGCCGCCTCGATTCACACCGATGAAGAAAAAAGCGGCGCCATTTTTTTCGCACATTTTATCATTTGAAACAGTTTTGAGAATTGCATCGCGTATTTTTGTGATGTTTTGTCAGCGCATGGTTATAAACAGTCCACCGCGTTTTTTGTGATCATATTTTTACGTGATGTCAATAGTCCACCTCATCGTGCCCATGGCTGAAGCCCGGTAAGCAAGAATTGACCAGCGGCAGCGACCTGTTAATCTATTCGTCAAGGGATGCCGGTGAGTCTGAAGATCCACCACAACTTTCACGGACATTTTTGCTTTACACATCGTTTTTTCAAGATGCTATTTCGCGGGTGAATGGAGTCGAATGAATGAATAGCTCAGGGTTACTTTCAAAATTTCCTATTCATTTTTTCGCTCGTTCCTGGTCGATAGCATCAGTCTGCATTGGTATGCCTATTGATACTTGATGTGGTCTTGTCATCAGGAATTAGCGAGTTTTTCGATAACTCCTGAGGCCGATATGACTTTTTCATCAAGCTCTACCCGTTACTTCCTTTTTGCAGTATCACTCGTCACATCACTGATTTCTTTTCAGGCTGTAGCCCAAACCAACCTGGCATTAAACAAACCCGTCATTGCTTCCAGCAGCGAAAGCGCAACCTATGGTCCGAATAAAGCGCTGGATGGCAATTCCTATACCCGTTGGGCCAGCTCTTTTTCCGACAGCAATTGGATATCAGTTGACCTCGGCGGTACTTACACTGTTGATAAAGTAAAATTGAATTGGGAAACCGCCTACGCGAAAGGCTATCAATTACAAGTTTCTCTTGATAACAGTAACTGGACAACAGTTTATACAACGACAAATGGAAACGGTGGAGTTGATGAGCTAAGCCTGTCCCAGGTTGCGCGTTATGTTCGTATGAACGGTACCAAACGCGCTACCGAGTGGGGTTACTCTTTGTGGGACTTTGAAGTTTACGGTTCCGCCTACACCCAGACGCCCACCAAAATTTCCTACAAGAAAACTGCAACGGCATCTACTTATGTTGGTGCAGATTACGCCCCTGCTCTGGTTCTGGATGGCAATAGCTCTACACGCTGGTCAAGCAATCATGCGGACAACAACTGGATAGCAATTGATTTGGGCTCAAACCATACCATTACCGGCGCAAAGTTACATTGGGAAGGCGCCTATGGAAAAAGCTACCAGATCCAGACATCAAATGACAAAAGCAACTGGACGACTATCTACTCGACAACAAATGGTGATGGCGGCGTCGACAATTTGAACCTTAATGGTACAGGGCGTTACATCCGCATGAACGGTATCAAGCGCGCGACTGAATGGGGTTATTCATTGTGGGAATTTGAAGTTTTTGGTTATCAATCAAATGGAACGTCAACCTCTTCCAGTTCCAGCAGTTCATCCAGTGTTCGTAGCTCGTCATCATCCAGTGTTTCGAGCAGCGTGAGTTCATCATCCAGTGTTAGCAATTCAAGCAGCAGCGTATCCAGTACCAATCAGTCTTCCAGTTCCAGCTCAGGCGGGTCGAATGTAGGTGGAGTAACGCTGGACTGGTACGTACCCACTGAACGTGAGAATGGTGCTTACCTGGAGCTTGATGAAATTGGCGGTTACGAAATCAAGTACAAGAAAGTGAGTGATTCCAAATTTACTGTGGTTCAGATTAATGATGGATCTGTGGACCGCTACTCCCTCGGAAATCTGTCAGGTACTTATGAATTCTATATCGCCACGATTGATGTCAATGGTGTTTACAGCGAGTTTATCGAAGTAAAGCCTTATTAATTATCGACAATTTAAGTGTGTGTAAGTCCGTTTAAGCCGCATTCTGATATGCGGCTTTTTTTATATTATGCGCTCCGATTTACTGCCCTGACTGGTCATGGAACAACGAACCGCCTACACTAGCCACCTTGAATAGGTGACGTAAAAGGCTGGACTATGGTCAAGATTGGTCAGATGAACCGCTTGCAAGCGGTTAAACAGATTGATGCCGGTATGCTGCTGGCGGGTGGGGAATTCGGCAATATACTGTTGCCGCGCCGTTACCTTCCCGACGCGGTCAAACTGGGTGATGATTTGGATGTTTTTATTTATCTGGATTCCGAAGATTGCATCATCGCCACAACCTTAACGCCCAAGGTGATGGTCGGCCAGTGTGCCCATTTGCAAGTCAAAGAGGTCAACGCGATCGGCGCTTTTCTCGACTGGGGCCTGCCGAAGGATTTATTGGTACCCTACAACGAACAACACAAACCCATGGAAGCCGGCCGCTCTTACGTGGTGACTGTTTACCTCGATAGCTACACCAATCGCATCACGGCGTCATCCAAATTAAGCCATCATCTGCAGGAACGCGCCGATGGGTTGAAGATTGATCAAGCGGTAGATCTGCTGATTTGCGGACGCAGTGACATGGGTTACAAAGCGGTAATCAACCATACGCACCTGGGCCTGATTTTTCGCGACGATGCTTTTCGCACGCTGGTCTATGGCGAACGCTTGCAGGGCTATATCAAAAATATTCGTCCGGACCGCAAGATCGGTCTCAGTCTCCAGCAACAATCCAGCAAAGGCAAAGATGAACTGGCAGGAAAAATTCTCCGGTTTCTCGCTGACCACAATGGTGTTTCCACCTTGACGGATAAGAGTGAGCCCGATGCAATCTATCGGCAATATCAGGTTAGTAAGGGAAAATATAAAAATGCCTTGAGCGCGCTGTACAAGCAACGGAAAATATTAATCGACGACGATAAAATCACGCTCGTGGAACAGGAAAAGTAAATGACCCGACAAATCATTCACTGGGGCATTATCGGTGCCGGCAATGTGACGGAAGTGAAAAGCGGCCCGGGATTTTATAAGAATCCCGATTCCCAATTGCTCGCCATCATGCGCCGCGATGCGCACAAAGCGCGGGATTTTGCTGAACGTCACCATGTTCCGCTGTGGTATACAGATGCACATGAACTGCTGGCCAATGCGGACATTGACGCAATCTACATCGCCACTCCGCCGCTGCAACATAAAGATTATGCCCTAGCGGCTTTGGCAGCCGGCAAACATGTCTATATTGAAAAACCCGTGACCATGAATGCCGCCGAATGTGATGCCATTATCGCTGCGCAATCTGCTACATCCCTGAAGGTATGCGTGGCCCATTATCGCCGCTTTGTGCCGTGTTTTTTAAAATTTTTTGAGCTTATTCAACAAGGTGCCATCGGCAAACCCCTGCTGGCCCGCATCGATATGCTGCGCTCTGCCAATGACAATTTAATTGCCAAAACCGATGAAAACTGGCGAGTTAATCCAATGATTTCCGGTGGCGGTTTATTTCATGACCTGTCGCCGCATCAGCTGGATCTATTGCTGCATTGGTTTGGGCCCGTGGTAGAGGCCCGCGGCTTTGGCACCAACCAGGCGGGGCTGTATCCAGCCGATGATTGTGTGCTGGGTTGGGCGAGGTTAAAAACGGGGGTGGAATTCCAGGGTCGTTGGCATTACGCCGTACCAGCGCATCTGGAGCAGGACTTGTGTGAAATTATCGGCACCGAGGGCAGCCTGTCGATCAATTTTTTTGGTGAGCAAGTGATTCGCCTGAACAATCGCGACGGCCAGCAAACGTTTCGTATTCCCAATCCACCTCACATCCAGCAACCGATGATTGAGCAGGTTAATCGTTACCTGCGCGGCGAGCGTGATAATCCCTGCTCCGTGGCGGAGGCGAAAGCGGTAATGTCTTTGATAGATTGTTTTACTCAGAAATAGAATGTTACTTTCTCCAAAAATATTAACTTGCTCCAAAAATATTACTTTCTGCCAAAATATTACTTTCTGCCACAATGTTACTCACTGCTGAACAGATACGGAAATAATTTACGCCGCTCAGCGTCCGACAGTGAGGCAACACGCTCGCGATTACGATCGGGAATTGCCTCTACATCGGGAAAAAATTCCAGCGCTTTGGCCAAGCTGGCTTCACGAATAATATGCAATATCGGGTAAGGCGCGCGGTTAGTCAGATTCTCCGGATCATCCGGCTCTGCACCGGCAAAACAGTAATCAGGGTGGAAGCTGGCAATTTGATAAATCCCTTGCCAGTTCATGCGTTTTAGCAACTGGTTAGTCCATTGCAGAAACTGCGTGTATGCAAAAAAATCCTGCAAACTATTCGGTACAATCACCAGCGTGGTTTCTATCTCCGTGGCGGGGTGTGCATCGAGCAACTCCATCTCCCGCTGCATATCCTCCAGCACACCCTCTTCGTCCTTCGCTTCGCTCACAAAAAAACGCACGCGGTTTTCACGCGTCGGCTTGGCTGAAAAAGGGCAGAGATGTAACCCGATCACCACCTCATTGAGCCAGTGGATAACCGCAACTTGCGCCGGATGCATAACCTGATTACCTTTTTTGACTTCTGTGACCGGCGATATCTTGCTAGACTTGCTGACACAAATCCAGCCTTATTAGCCGGGCCCTGCCTTGATTGAACTGACGCTTATCAATCCTTACGAACCTGAGCGACTTGCCGCACGTAAACGTGCAAAGCACTTGTGCCAGCAGTTGAACAATCTGCGCGCTGATCAACGCAAAGCCCGTCAACTACTCTACGCGCAATTGTTTGCGGAAGCCGATAATCCCTTTATTGAACCGGATTTTTATTGCGATTATGGCAGCCATATTTATCTGGGTGAAAATTTTTATGCCAATCATCATTGCCTGATGTTGGACGCTGCCGATATCCGCATCGGCAAACGTGTGAAGTTCGGGCCCGGCGTGCATTTGTACACCACTACCCACCCTATAGATGCGGCGCAACGTGCTACCGGACAGGTGCTAGCCGCACCGATTACCATTGGTGATGATTGCTGGCTCGGTGGCAATACGCTGGTCATGCCGGGTGTCACCATCGGAGAAAAAAGTGTGGTGGGTGCCGGCAGTGTCGTCACACGGTCCATTCCCGCCGGAGTGGTCGCCATGGGTAATCCCTGCCGCGTGGTGCGCGATCTGTAGCCCTTTATCCTCATCCATCCGGTTGATCTCACTTCTCATGACACAGAGGTTGATTCTATCATGACGCATTCCCGCCCGCTGATCTGGTTGATGGTTGTTGCCAGTACCTTTTTCTGGGGCAGCAATTTTAATGCGGGGCATGCGATAGCCGATGAAGTGCCTGCATTGACTGCAGCAGCCGAACGTTTTGCAATTGCACTGGTGGGGTTTTTATTGATCCGCTTATTTCAGGGCAAGGCGGAATCGTCATTGTGCCTGAGGGATATGCTGGTGTTATTTCCGCTGGGTATCGTCGGTGTCTTTGGTTTTAATTATGCATTTTTTACCGCATTGCATTCGACCTCCGCATTGAATGCGGCGCTGATCATGGCACTGTCTCCTATGGTGTCGCTGTTATTTTCTGCCTGGTTGTTGCCGATAAGGATTCGCTGGTTTCAATATGCCGGGATTGTGATTGCCTTTATCGGTGTGAGCCTGGTGATTACCGGGGGTAACTTCGGGTTGCTGCATATTGCGATCGGTGATGCCTGGATGATGCTCGCGTGCCTGGTCTGGAGTCTTTACAGTGTGGGCTCGAAAAAATTTGCCGGGCATATTCCACCCTTGCAGTTTGCGCGCTGGACGGTATGTATCGGGGCGGTTGCATTGATTCTTGCAGCCTTGGTGATTGAAGATCCGTTGGCCACTATTCCGTCGTTGAGTGTGGGTACGCATATTATCCTGGTGTATATGGCGACTTTCGGGGCGGTGTTTGCGTATATTTTTTGGTTGCGGGGTGTGTATTTGTTGGGGCCGGAGCGGGCGACGATTACGTTTAATCTGGTTCCGGTATTTACGTTGTTGGTGAATCTGGCGTTGGGGACTGTGCCCTTGCCGTTGCAGGTGGTGGGGATGGTGTTGGTGTTGGGTGGGGTGTTGATTTCGAGTGGTTGGCGACCTCGGTATTCACGGAGAATCGCTTCGTAGCCCGTTTGTCATTAGGTATGATGTGTTTCGAAAACGCATGTATACGTCCGTGTAGCTCCCGCAAGTCATCCATGACTTGAGGGTTTCGAAACACATCACACCTAACGCCAAACTCTTTTTTCAGTAAACGGCAGCAATAAATTTTAATCGGCAATAATATGCGGTAAAAACCGTGAGCTGTCTTTGGTAATCAGTGTGCTGTCTTCACGAATAGCAATCCCTGCTGCGCTGTCTCCCACCATCCAACTGCCGATCATGGTGTAGCTGTCGGCGTGGCGGTGGTTATCGCGGAATTTTGGTAGTGGGCATAAGGCCTGGCGAATGTAGCGGCCGTCGTTGTAGGGGCCGTCGGCGCTGATGTGTTCGCCTTGTTCGGTGATCAATTCCACGTTGGCGCCTTCGCGGGAAAACAGCGGTTTGCGTACCCAGCCTTTGGTTAACGCCTGGGTGGTGTCTTCGAAGAAGGCGGGGAGCAGGTTGGGATGGTCGGGATATTTTTGCCAGAGCAACGGTAGTATGCCTTTGTTGGAGAGCAGCATCTTCCAGCTGGGTTCCAGCCATTGGGTGTTGGAGGTGCGGATAGTTTTGCCGAAATCTTCGCGGACCATAAATTCCCAGGGATAGAGTTTGAATATGCCGGGGATGGGGTAGCCTTCGAGGTCGACGAATTGGCCGTCGTGTTCACCGACGTTTTCGATGGCGATGTAGCGCGCATCCATTCCCGCTTGTTGCGCGATGTCCATCAGGTAATCGACGGTGCCTTTGTCTTCAATATTGTCGCTGACGCTGGAAAAATAAAACGGTTGTGGCAGGGGCAGTGAGCGAAAGGCTTCTTCCAGTTTGTCTTGCAGGGAGTTGAATTGATCGGCTCCGCTCGGCAATTCACCGCGCTGGATTTTTTCTTCCAGCCACACCCATTGAAAAAATCCGGTTTCAAATAATGAGGTGGGCGTATCGTAATTGAGTTCCAGTAATTTAGCCGGGTCTTTACCGTCGTAAACCAGATCCATGCGGCCGTATAGGTGCGGTTCGCCGTTGGTCCAGCTGTTGTAGATGTGATTCCAGAATAATTCGGGGACGGCTAATTGCCGCAGCTTTTCCGCATCACGCACGATGTCGTTTACCAGGTCCATCGCCATGCCATGCAATTCTTCCGTGGGTGCTTCCAGATCGTCTTCAATTTGTTGCAAGGTAAATTGATAGTAAGCGGTTTCATCCCAATAGGGTTCGCCGTCGAAGGTGTGAAATTGAAACCCTACCCGCTCCGCGTAGTCACGCCACTGTGGGCGCTCGACTGTATCGACACGCTTCATCAATCAACCACCGTAGGAATTACGTGCGGCGGCTTGTGCACCAAAACCACCGCGTTGGGCGAACTGGCCAGCACGCGGTTGCACCTGGGACGGACGCACCGTCACCGGCCCGGTCTGCCGTGCGACCGGGGTGTTGGTGGCGGTGCGGAAGGTGCCGCGATCATCGCGGGACTTATACAAGGGTTGCGTACGAATACCGTTGCGTGGATTGGCAGCAGCGCCACTGGTTCCGGCAGCGGTGCGCTCTTCCTGTTGCGCTGGGTTTGGCATGGCGCCGCCCTGGCGATTAAACATTTGCCCGGCCATATAACCCATCATCATCGGCATAAAGAACGAACCGCCGGCGTGTTGTTGCGGTGCGGCTTCGCATTGACCTGAACCAAAATCATTCTCGCATTCCGCTTTATTCTGATACTTGGGCGCAACCTGGGGATGCAGCGCTTGTGCCGCACGATAGTCTGCATAGCATTGGTCCGCTGACGTGCTGGCGACCAGCGACGCACACTCTTCCGGACTGCTGAACACAACGGCTTCGGCGGGATCTTCACCACAGCCGGCGAGCATCATTGTGGTGGTAGGCACCATCAACATCAAAGCGACTTTTTTACTGCGTTTCATTTCAAATTCCTCAATACGTCATGCACGCGGCGTTTAATATACCCACCGCAATGGCACTGGCCGCAGCAAAGATACCGGCGGCCAGCTCACCTTTGGCAATCCGTTCCGGCAATTGTTTAAGCAACACACGCAACACCAGAAAGGTCAACACTTGTACAACCAGTGCCACCACACCCCAGATGGCACAATCAAGCAAAGACAACGAGTTGCTGATCGCGCTGGACAGCGGTAATGCAAAACCGACCAGGGCCCCGCCAAACGCGATAGCTGCCGCCGCATTGTCGGCGCGGATCAATTCCAGCTCGTTGTGCGGCGTAATCCAGGTATAAACCAGAGTGAACATACCCACCAAGGCGATAGCCAACACAAAATAAATCAAAAAGGCCGGCAAACCTGACAGTGATGAAAGCGCCGTTTCCAGCATAAGTAATCCTCGATTATTCAATTCAGCGGGACGATCCTGTTTAAGGGGGATGATCGTGCGCAACTTACATCCAAAAAACAAGGGGTATAAACAAAAAAGCGCGTTGGTAAATGCAGCCTGGGAGGCATTTGTTTAAATTACATTATATCAACCATGCTGATCTACATTTTGGTAAGAATAAGGCAAGCTATGGACCATATTTATCTTGATTTCGTCAGATGGTTACAAAGTCTCAGGACAGTTATCGCAGCAAAGCGGTTGATTGATGATGTAGGATCAACAATTTTTGCGAGCAAGAACAGTAAACGTATGCCAGTGCTTCATATTTCCCAATGCGGTTGTGGCAAGCTCATCCCTTTCATGCAACGCCAGAATTTCAAAGTCACAGAATAATGAACCCAGGATATCTTTAGTCACGGCGTGAACTGAGTGATTGGGGCTGTGGACCCAGGAGTCTTTAGGACCGACAAAGTCACCGAGAAAAATCCCGCTCGAAGCCAGATTGTCTAACATCTTATGGAGTGTTTCATCAAAGCGTTCCGGCTGGCAGAAAAACAAACTGTTACTGGCCAGGATAAGGCCTGCTTCGCTGAATGCAAACGCTTCCATCAAACAGACCGACGCACGAAAACCAGGGTTTTCGGAGAACCGGTAATTGCAAATATCGATGGCTCTTGCTTCCTTATCAAACGCAATTACCTCGTAACCCTGGCTTAACAAATAGGCTGCATCTGCGCCGACACCGCAGCCGCAATCAATGGCCGTTTTGAGGCCAGAGGTATTTTGCTGCACAGCATTTTCCAGGATTTCTCTGTGAGGTTTATCCGCGACGACATTAAAGTAATCCTTCCAGTCCGGTTTTTTATGATCCATAAGTGGGTAAATTCTCATCCGAGGAAATTATTTATAGTAGCTCCTGAAACGGAAGTTCCACTTCCTGCGCCTATTAAAAGTGCTCCCGTCCAACGATAGCCGAATATAGAGAAAATAAACCATAACACAACCCCTAATTCCACAACGACAGGTTATTTAAATTGTTTATTCACTTTTTCAGTGTCGCCTGAATACCTCTCACGGCTACGACAGAAGATTCATACTGAAGCTATACTTGAGCTGACAATTTAATGGATAAAAGATGTTATGTTCGACTCCCTGACATTCACCACGCTCATCATGGGCGAAATCATTTTCCTGCTGGTGGTGATCGCCGGATTGATGGGTTTGATCATCCGCAAGCAGCGGCAGCGACACCAGTTCCTGCTGGAGGAATACCGTAAGCTGCGCCAACATAATCATTCCGTATTTCATTCAGACTCAATGAGCGCACTGGATGTTGCCACCCCCTCCCCTGATGATCCTGTCGATCACTTCCTTCATGAAGCAATGAATGATTCCCTGGCTCGCTACCGGAAAACGGCCCAAGCTAACCTGCCCCGACTTTCTCCGGAGCTACCCTTCAGCGCGAAGGTGGCGGCGCTGCGTTATTTTTTTAATAAAGCTGAAGCTGAGGTGCGCAAGCATAAGACGGTACGCGAAGAACACTGGATGCAATTTGAAAAGCATTTGGCCGACGTTGCCCGCTGGGTAACAAGCCCTAAAAAGCTCTCCAAGCCCTTGCCCAACAATCGCCTTCGTCTGCTACAGGAAAAAATTGACGTACTCAAACCCTTTGAGAAAGAAAATGAGCGGTTACAAAGAAAACTGACGGCGGCTGAAGCCCGCTACGAACACCTGACGGAGTATGAACGCGAAAGCAAACAAACCCTGGCGAAGATGCACAGCATCATCCAGGCATTGCAAATGGCCAATGCTTACAAGGGAGAACATATGGATCAAAAGATCAAGGACGCATTGCAACCAATCGATAAAGACCACCATTGGACGCCGCCCCGCCAAAGCTACCAGAACAGCGTCAGTCAGCTGGATAATATTGCCGATATTTCGGAACGAAAATATTCACTGGTACGCAAGATGGTGGATGAACTTCCCTTTGCGTATACCGACCTGACTGACAGCCAGCGACAAAAGATGAGCAATTCGATTCGCGCGCTGGAGCTGGACCTGGTCAAGTCTGATCACCACATCACCAATCTGCAAAAGGAATTAAAGGCCGCCCGGGAAAGCATGAAGCAGCCGGCCGTCCTCGTCGAAGCCAAACCGATTACGCCGTTTAATAAATATGCTCCCGGCAAAGAAATGTTGGTTCATCCCTTACCCCAGGATGTAAAACAGCCCGCAGCAGATATCGCTGTCGAAGAGACCCTGACAATCATCCACAGTGGCACGCCCGAGGCTGAACCCAAGGCTGAATTACCGAACGACTGGATCAGCAGTGGCGGTCACAAGCGCACCTTTGCCGAGATTGAACAGTTACGCACCAACAACCAGAACCAACGCAATATCATCATTGACCTGGAGAAAGAGCTGCGCTCCTTGCGTAAGTCCATGCATGAAACCACCGACGAAGCGGAAAAAGAAGATAAAAGTAAGGACATCGAACGGCTTGAACGTTTGATCAAGGAATGTGAATACTGCATCGAAACCCTTGAAAGCGAGGTTGACTTACTGCACGAACAATTAAAACAGGGTACGCATCCGGATGCCGAACAAAGCAAACCCCAGGAAGAGGTAGAAAAATTAAACCGGGAACTGGAAAGTATTTCAGACAAGCTCCAACACACCATCAAACAGCATGCACATACCAGCATCATTAATCGCCTGGCGGTGGAAGCCCTGTCTACCCAAACCCTGGAAGATTTATCCAAATTACTGATTAAGGCCATCAAGGACCTGAACATTACGGCCGGCTTTTATTTGCAATCCCAGGCGGGAAATGCGGAGTACTACACAGGCAATAAATTCACACCTGCCGAACAAAAACTGTTGCGCCAGCCCGGCAATGTCGCCGCCGTGGCTTATCTGAATGAAGGCATCCTGTTTGCGCGCCCCAAAGCCCATATATTGCTGCGCAACCCGCCGGACGACGACGATGAACAGCTACAACTGGAAAATACCTTGAGTAATATTGTAAGTATCATCAGCGGACAAATTGATCACAAAGAAACCCACACTCAGTTACAAAAACAGTCGCGCAAATTGGATGTCTGGGTGGCAGAGACAAAAAAACAATTACAACAACTGGATATCCAATATGCCTATCAGTCGGAAGAAAGCCGGCGTATCGTCAATAATTTAAGTGATGAACTGAAACGCTCTATGGAGATGCTGGAGATGTCGGATAGCACACGACTGGTTTTTGATAACGCCATCAGCGAGTGTAATCAGCGCTTACATGTTTTACTCGACAGCGGCAAAATGATTGATCACACGGCATCCAAATTAATTGCCAGCCTTGATAA
This sequence comes from Cellvibrio sp. ARAG 10.3, assembly GCF_051846955.1. Taxonomy (NCBI): domain Bacteria; kingdom Pseudomonadati; phylum Pseudomonadota; class Gammaproteobacteria; order Cellvibrionales; family Cellvibrionaceae; genus Cellvibrio; species Cellvibrio sp. ARAG 10.3. Next base: position 147,150 of record NZ_JBPYCU010000007.1, on the reverse strand, counting down.
TCTTCACAAGTAGATTTATTAATTTTTATTCACCACAGCCAGTGCGGCATGGACTTTATCGATCAACGCTTTACGATCAAAGGGTTTGGCCAGAAACATGGTTGCCCCAGCTGATAAGCTTTTTTCAATGGTGGCCTTATCATTCACGCCCGACACAATCACCACCGGTGTATGTTTAAAGATGGCGGTTGAGCGTAGCCGCCGCGTCAGTTGCAAGCCATCCAGGTCCGGCAGGTCAATGTCCAGCAAGATCAACAAGGGCCGCAGGTTGCGCAGTACCTTCATGGCCTCCACGGCGTTAGCGGCGGACACAATGGTGTAACCTTCCTCGCGCAAAATCTTGCTTTGAATACGGCGCTGAAATTCATGATCTTCCACAATCAGCACCGTGCCTTTGGCCTTGTCTGGCATTTTGCTCACGCTAGTCGTGACCTCAGGAAATAAATCCCGTCTTACCCGTTCATTCCACTCCGCTAACCACGAAGGCAGGGTTTCAGCACGCAGGGGTTTGGCAATGAAATAGCCCTGCGCGTAATCACACGGCGTTTGCCGCACAAAATCCCAATCGCGCTGGTTTTCGACTCCCTCTGCCACGACTTGCATATGTAATTGCTGCGCAAGGTTAAGGCTGGTGTCGAACATGACTTTGATACGCTTGTCCGCCCAGGCACCGTTGACAAAACTTTTATCAATCTTGAATTCGTCGAAGGGAATATCGCGCAGTTGTGCCAGGGAAGAATGGCCGGTGCCGAAGTCATCAATGGCAAGGATAAAGCGTTTCAACCGCAGGCGCGTCAACGTATCCAGTGTGACAGCCGGATCTTTCATGGCACGGCTTTCGGTGATCTCCAGCGTGATGTCTTTAGGTAATAATCCAGCCGCCATTATCTGAGCACTGAAACTGTCCGCAAATTCCAGTGAAGCCAGGTTTTCCATGGAGATATTAATGGCCAGGGGTAGGTTGATGCCCTGCTGGGCCCACTGAATATGCTGCTTTAGTGCCTGGTCCAGTACCTTGTGCGCCAAGGCATCAATTAACTGGTTATCTTCGGCTAACACAATAAAGGCATCCGGCATGACTACACCGTCGGTCGGGTGATGCCAGCGCACCAACACTTCCAGACCGGCCACACGACCCGTACTGAGCACAACCTTGGGTTGATAATAATTCACCAGTTGGCCCAGCTCGATCGCCTGCTGTAATTCGGCAGCCGTGTATTGTTTTTTGACCAGAGGCACCTGTTCCAGTGACGGTTCCCAACTGGCCAACATCGTGGCGATAGATTCCGGGGTCAGGGGTTTTTGCAGGTGGCCGACAATCGCAATGCGATGGGCTTCGACCAAACGCTGGGCGGCGCTCAACATCCGCAAATCTTCACCGCTGATCAGAATCAAATGGCCGGCAAACTGTCGTTGCACCAGATGACGCACAAATTCAATGCCGTCCATCTCCGGCATATTCAAGTCGAGGAAAATCAGCGCGGGGTGATGCGGTGCATTATCAAGAATATCCAGTGCACTTGCGCCACTGAGGCAAGTAGTGATTCGATGGTAGCCTTGCACCGAGAGAATGCGCTGCAACAACTTGAGCATAAAGGGATCATCGTCAACCACCAGGATATCGGCGGCGGATTTACTCCCTGGAGAGGTGCTGGTCATGATTTGCCTCATGCGAAAAGTAACGCGCTATAGAGTAGGAACCCGGGAAAATCGGCTGCGGTCATCAGCTATCCGGTAGCAGCGCATCCACACAGCCATTAACCGCCGCCAGCTCGCGTTCAAACTCCTGTAACGAGTCTATCAAAGATACTTCCGGTTGCTGATTACAGAGCATTTCAAGCTGCGCACAACATTCACCCAGTTGTAGCGCACCCACAGAACGCGCCGATGATTTTAATTTATGAGCAATAGATGCAATCAACCGCCGGTCATTGCGCGCACCGGCTGCGCGCAGATCTTCTGCCATGATCAAGGCACCCACGCGGAAGTCCTGCAAAAACTCACGCACCACCGCCGGCTCGTTACCCACCAGATCCTGAAGAATGCGAATATCAATCACAGCATTCGTATCGCTGGAAAAGATCGCTTCCTTCGCGTCAGCAGGCGGAAGCGTTGGGTGAGTGTCGGCGGCGGGTAGCCATTGCTCCAATACACTTTGCAACTCTGCCAATGACACGGGTTTGGTGAGATATTCATCCATGCCCACCGCATGACAACGTTCTGCCTCACCCCGCACCGCATTCGCACTCAGCGCCACAATCGGGATATACGCGTAACCATTTTCCTGATCGCGCACGGCCTGGGCCAGCGCGTAACCATCCATCTCGGGCATATGCAAATCCGTCAGTAACAGCGCGTACTCACCGCGCTGCCAATACTGCAGGGCTTCGCGGCCATTGCTCACCACATCAGCGGCGTAACCCAACAACGCCAGTTGCCGCAGGATGACTTTTTGATTGGTTTCGTTGTCTTCCGCTACCAGAATCAAACGCTGCTGTTGCAGCGCCTGATCGCGCGGTGGCGGTAAAAAAGCGCTTTCTTCTTTGCCGGATAACAAGGGTGGTTTTTCTTCTTCGGCTTTGCCGAGGGCAATCGCTATCGCATGAAGAAACGTGGGATAGTCGAGCAGGTTGCCATCCACCATCACGTGGTTATAGGCATCGCGGCGCGGTTTGCGCCGCTGGCCGCGGCCGATGATGACGTAACGGATATCCTGTTGCGGCCATTGTTGCGCGCTAACCGTTACTATTTTTTCGCGGGTATGCACATCATCCCGCGTATCCACTACCCACACCCAGGGGCCGGACGGGGGTGCGGATAACACCGCTGATGTCAGAAACTCCTTACTCGTTAGCAGGGTTACCTGCGCCCCCGCCGCACGCAAATAATGGGCAAGATCCTCTACAAGGCTGTGTTCATCACCCAGGGCGACACAGGACAATCCGGCCAAAGATACCGGCTCCGTTTCATCAGTCAGATGCGGAATACAATCAAAGGGTAAGCGCACAATAAATTGTGATCCCTGGTTCGCTTGACTCTCCACCCGGATATCGCCGTGCATCAATTCGACCAGGTGCCGCGAGATAGTCAGCCCCAATCCGGTGCCGCCAAATTGGCGCGTCGTGGATGCATCGGCCTGCGTAAACGGACTGAATAAACGCGCCAGCGTATCGGTAGACATACCAATGCCGTTATCAATGATATGAAACTCCAGCGTAACGGTATGAGAGCCTTGTTCTGCCAGGCAGGTGCGAACCATAACCCGACCGGCCCGCTCCAGACCCGCCGAAAATTTAATGGCATTGTTGATCAGGTTAACCAATACCTGACGCACCCGCAGGCCATCGCCAAGCAACATATCGGGGATCGCCGGGTCTGTGAATAACGTTAATTCAACGCCTTTATTTTCGGCAAACCGATCAAGCATCAGGCATACACCTTTAACGAGATTCATCATGGATATCGGCGCAGATTCAATATCCATCTTGCCCGCTTCTATCTTGGAGAAATCCAGGATGTCATCAATGATCCCCAACAGCGAGTAGGCGGAATCGCGAATAATATCGAGCATCTCCACCTGGAAATTTTTAAGGCTGGTTTGGTGCAAGACATCCACCATACCGATCACACCACTGATTGGGGTGCGAATCTCGTGGCTCATGGTGGCAAGGAAATTGGACTTCGCCTGGCTGGCTAACTCGGCCACCTGTTGCGCGTGTTTTAATTCATTGATGCGCGCGATCTCCACCTCGGCCCGTTTACTCGCGGTTAAATCGGTCATGCCGCCTAACATGCGTATGGCTTTGCCATCCGCTCCACGCATCACGAAGCCGCGATCCTGCACATAGGCGTATGAACCGTCTTTGCATATAAATCGATACTCGCTGGTCCAATGGTCCTCCATACCGTTGATCGTGGAAAAAATACTGCTCATTACCCGTTCTTTATCATCCGGATGAATACGCGTCGTCCACGAACGGCTGTCTGGCTCCAATTCAGCCGGAGCAAAACCAAACAGATTTGCTACGCCGTCTCCCCACCAGAGGCTGTCGGTCAATAAATCCCAGTCCCAGATCGCATCCGCGGTTGCGCGGGCAATCAATTTAAACCGCTCTTCACTCTCCCGGATTTTTTCCTGCGCTTCGCGTTGGGCATTAATATCCTGAAAATAGATCGCTAGGCCTTCCGCCGAAGGATAAGCGTTTACCCTGAACCAGGCATTCAGCGGCGGATAGAAGGCTTCGAAGGATATCTTATGGCCTTCCGCCATTGCTTGCCGATAGTTGTATTCAAACGGTGTTCCTACCGCTAACGGAAATTCCTGCCAGATGCTTTTTCCGATCAGCTCTGCTCGCTGACGCTGCAACAGTCGTTCCGCTTCGCTGTTCAGGTACATAAAGTTCCATTCGCTATCCAGCATGAAGAAGGCGTCGGTAATATTTTCCCAGGTGGTCGTGAGGCGCTGGGCGAGTTGTACAACCTTTTGTTCCGTTTCCTTGACATCGGTAATGTCGCTGGTGACCGCTATCATGCCGTCGACCACCCCATCCTCCCGGTGCGTTAACGAGACGCTGGCACGCATCCAGATTATTGTTCCATCGACGCGACGGCAGCGCGCTTCATGAATAAAGCTGATCCGTTCTCCATTTATCAACGTGCCGATCAAACGAAGCGCTTCGGGTAAATCGTCGGGATGGAGAATATCCATGAACGGCTTATGTAACAGTGCTTCTTCCGTCACACCCAACATCGCACAATAGGCAGGATTTACAGCGAGAAAATGTCCTGTCAGATCGACCATTGCAATACCGGTGGCCGCCGCAGAAAGAATGTTGCGCAGCCGCTGTTGCGTTACTTTTTCAAGTCGATAACCCTGGCGCCGCCATTCCAGATGGCGCATAACTTGCCAGGCAAGTGTCTGTAATGCTTCGCATTGATCTGCATTCAGGTTACGCGGTTGAACGTCCATGACAGCTAAAGTACCTAGTGCAAATCCCTCTTGGGAGACTAAAGGAATGCCTGCATAAAAACGCAAATAGGGAGGGCCGATAACTAAGGGATTATGTTTGAATCGGTCGTCCAGCCAGGTATCAGACACAATAAACGGCTGTTCATTTTTAATGGCTTCGGCACAAAACGCTATTGAGCGATCTGTGGAGCGGACTTCAAGACCATAAGCAGATTTAAACCACTGACGCGCATCATCAACCAGGCTGACAACCGCAATGGGAGTTGCGCAAACCATGGCTGCCAGTTGGGTCAATCGGTCATAGTCCACCTCGGGAGGCGTATCCAGGATACGATAGTCATCGAGCGCGGCAAGCCGATCCTGCTCATACATAACCCTATGTCCATCATGAAGTATCTACCCTATTCTCTTTGAGATTAGCACATAAAACCGCACGTATTAGAACAACGCAGAACGTCGTGACTACTCCGATGAAACGGACAATTCTATCGGCAACCTGGACTGTTCAAGCCGATCCAACCAGGTTTGTGGATCGTGCCGGGTAAGCAGAGCTTCGAAGGCTTCCGGCGACACCGGTTTTGAAAACACATAGCCTTGTAACAAGTCAGCGCCATATTCACGGCATAACCGCGCTTGCTCCCAGGTTTCGACGCCTTCGACGATGGTCGTTAAATCCAGCCGCTTGGCGAATTCGAGCATGGCGCGCAGGATGCGACAATCGGCAATGTTATCGGGAATACCCTGCACAAAGATGCGATCGAGCTTTAAGGTTCGGGCTGGTAACTCCTTGAGATAAGCCATCGACGAGTAACCGGTACCGAAATCATCCACAGAAATTTCAACCCCAAATGCCTGGATCTGCTCAAGCAGTTTTGCTGTGCGTTCAAAATTTTCAATCATGACCGATTCGGTAATCTCCAGGCCGACACAGTGACCCGGCACCTTGCAGCTGAGTAAGTCATCCTTGATATCCTGATGGAAATCGTCATCGGTCAGCAGTTGGGCGCAGACATTAAATTTCATCTTGAAGGTGTCGCTGATCCGCTTTTCTTCACGCCAGCGAGCCAATTGGCGGCAAGCTCTCAAGCGGCTTTTTGAATCGATTTCGGTAATCAAACCGATCTCTTCGGCGATATCAATAAATTCACTCGGCGGCAAAATTCCCCGCGTCGGATGCTGCCAGCGTACCAATCCCTCAGCACCACTGATAACCATCGTGTGGGCATCCACAATCGGTTGGTAAAACAGTACAAAATGGTCCGTGGGCACCTGCGCGCGCAACTCCTTTTCCAGTCGAATACGCTCCTGCATTTGCGCCTGCAAGGCTTGCGAGAAAAAGTGGTAGTTATTGCGCCCGTCGCGCTTGGCACGATACATGGCCAGATCCGCAGCGCGCAGCATGTCCACCGCGTTATCTGCCGAGTCCGGAAAGGTGGCAATACCGATGCTGACAGAAATTGTGTTCTCGATATTGTCCACTACAAAGGGTTGTCGCAAGTCATTAAGAATTCGCTGTGCCAGTTGCGCAATCCCCTCCTGCGACTCGAAATCGTAAGCCAGCACGGCAAACTCATCGCCGCCGAGCCGGCACACAATGTCACCGTTACGCACCACGGCTAACAAACGGCGGGCGACTTCCTTAAGCATCTGATCACCGATCAAGTGTCCCTGGCTATCGTTGATCATCTTGAAGTTATCGACATCAAGGAATAGTAATGCTAATTGATCATTCAGACGTTTTGCGCGGGGAATCGCCGAGCGTAAGCTTTCATCAAAAAAATAACGGTTAGCCAAACCGGTCAGTGCATCATTTTCTGCCAGCATGCGCAGCCGTTGATGGCTTTCCTGGAGTTGTCGTTCCAACAGGTGGCGAATACGCGCGTGCACAATGGCGCGTGTCAAATGCTTGTGGGCGATTTCCGATTTAAACAATACATCCTGCGCACCGGCTTCAATGCATTCGCGCTCCAGATTTTCATCTTCCGTCGCGCCGGTCAGGATGATAATCGCGGAATGATGATGCGGATGACCATTCAGGATTTTTAACGTCTGCAAGCCATCGATATCCGGAAGGCGATAATCCAGCAGCACTGCATCAAAGTCATCTTTGTCAAATTGCGCCAGGCCTTCATTGGCAGAACTTGCCTGTACAATATCAATGTCCCAGGTGCTGCGTTTAAAGGTGCGAATAATCGCCTGCCGATCCAGCTCATCATCATCAATCAACAACAGCTTCATGCCAGTACCTCGTGTCTCCGTGTTATTTTTCCGTTAGGGGCAATTCAATAATGCGCCAGTAATGATCCAACAAACTGATAACCTGCATAAAGTCGCTGTCCATACGCTGTTTGAGCAAATAGCCAGCAACATGTTCGCGATAGGCAGCCATGATATCTTCATCGGATTTCGAGGTGGTCAGTACAAAAACCACCGTGGGTGTTAATTCCGGGTCGGCTCGTAATGCCTCCAGGAATTCCAGGCCGTTCATGCGCGGCATATTGATATCCAGCAAGATAATATACGGCTTGGGTAACTGGCCCGAACGCAACAGCTCCATCGCCTCGATACCATCGCGTGCGCGATAAAGCGGATTCAACAGTTTCAATTTATGCAGCGCGCGCTTTAATGCCATCGCGTCAATGTCGTCATCATCCACGATTAACAAGCTGACGGTTTTCGTGGCTGTGAGTATGGCGGGTGGTTCCAGGAAATCAGACATCGGGCGTTCTCCATTGTTTGGGCCAGGTGAATGTGAAACAGGTGCCCCGCCCTACTGAATAGACATGGATTTCCCCGTTGTAGTTTTCGACAATTTTTTTAATTAATGCTAATCCCATTCCGCTGCCCTCCAGTTCATCCCGTGGCTTGAGGGTCTGAAACATACCAAAGATCCGCTGCTGATATTGCTCGGGAATACCGGGGCCATCATCGCAGACACTGAATTCAAAATAATCATTCTTCAGCTCGCGATACGTCAGTCGGATCAAGCCCTCATCCTTGTCGTGATGTTTAATGGCATTGGAAAAGAGATTGCGCAACACTTGCTCGAAAGCTACTGCCGGTGTAACAAAGACGGGCAAACTCGCCTCGACTGTTAAACGCAAACCGGGTTTGAGGTTCTGCATCTCAAACAAATCCATAGCCATGCGTTTTACGTCAACCAGCCGTTGATTGGTGTCGATCTTGCCTGCGCGGTAAAAGGCCAAGAGGTCGTCCAATAATTTTTCCATACGCAAGATGCGACTGCGCAACAAGGTGGTGTGACCGGCTACCCCTTCATATTCCTTCGCTTGCAGGTCTTCATCAATCCAGTTGGATAATTGCGCAATGCCGCGCAAGGGCGATTTAAGGTCGTGAGACGCGACGTAAGCAAAGGTCTCCAATTCTTTATTGATGCGCACCAGTTCGCGATTGGATTTTTCCAGATCGCGCTGATGCGCCAATAATAATTGGGCGGATTTTTTGCGTTCGGTAATATCAACAATGGAGGCCAGTACCTTCATGCCTTCATCGGTGGTAATCGGAGCCAGTCCAATTTCTACCGGAAATTCCTTGCCGTCTTTGCGCAATCCAAACAAGTCACGACCGGCACCCATGGCGCGCGGCGCAGGGCGGGAAAAAAAAATCGGCCCGGTGTTGCGGATGATGATTGACGGATGGCGCCGGTATTAATTTTTCCACCGGTTGGCCAAGCAGCTCTGCGCGGTCATAACCAAAAATATGTTCCGCCTGGCGATTCACAATTTCCATCACCCCGGCCTCATTTACCATCACAATCCCGTTGGGTGCGGCCTCTATGATTTGCCGCATCCGCTCTTCCATACGCCAGGTCGCCTGGATATTCGCCGCGAATACCGCTAGCGCCCGCGCCATATCACCCACTTCCTGCATGTTGTTTAAAAACGGAATCTTTACGCCTTCGCGCTTATGCGCAATATCCAGCATGGCCTGGCGCAATTGTTGAAGTTGATTACTCAGCCGGTGCGTAATCAGGTAAGCCACCAACAAACCCAGGCTTAAAAAACCGGCAAGGCTGACCACAATTAACCGTTTTGCATCCGCTTGGGTCCCTGGATGTAAACTTGAGTCGGATTGATTCAGCACGGCTGCCAGGTTGTCGACCTGGGCCAGCACAACAGAACCGGTGCCGATAAACACCAGCGCCATAAAACCAAAGGCCACGACAATATGGCCGAAGAAACTTAACTGCTTAAACGCCGCCATCAGCGAGGGATATCCATAGATCAGCAGCGCTATTGTCACCAGGATAAATGCCAGGGCTGTGGGAATAGCCATCTTCACGCCCAACCATTCAAAGGCAGGCAGTTGACCAATCAGGTGGACGGATAAGGCAATGATGGCGATAGCGATGACAACAACATGAAAGAACAGCGCGACGATCATCGCGATAGCGCGTGGCGCCGATTCACTGAGTAATAACAACGCGCCCGCTGTGAACGTAAAACTGATTGCCGTAGTGAGCGCCATGGGTACCGGCGTGGGGGGGATGTCGCTGACCAGCCACATCAATTGACGATTTATCGCCAGATCAGGAAACCAGAAAATATCGGCCAAGGTGAGTGCGGCCAGAAAAAATAACGTCACCGCTGCCACGCGCATAATAGCCAGGAGCCGCCAACTCATGGCAAGCATGGCGACGGCCACCAATAAAAAACCCAGCGCGGTGCTGTAAGCCATCGCACGCAGCGACATAAAGGCCGGTGTGGTGCGTTGTGCATCATGCCAGGCAAGCACGACGGTGATCGCGAGTATCAAGAGAATGGTTGCGATTATTCGTACGGCGAACACCGCCGTCAACGCACTGGCTTTTGTGTACATCAACGCTACTGTCCCTAACCTCTGAAATGACCACCATGCTTCGCATTTTTGTCGACACGGCTTCCGATGTGCCGCTTTTTAATGCGGTGCGATCCAAGTGTAGTTGAAAAAAATACGCACGGATTTAAGCTGGATTTAATGCGCCACGGCATAACAGAAATGCTAGCTGAGACACAATTGTGGGCAGGGGAAACGGCGTTATGCGTATGGATGTAATAGCTTCTACTAAAACGCGCGCCATTAACATAACAGGATATTACCTAACGCAGTCTGAGCAGTATCTTGAATGGATAAGGAATGAGAAATTTTTTTCTTAAAATTATTTTCAAGGATGATATGCAAAAAAGCGCGGAGGATTCAGGGGCGTTATAAAAGCGAGCGGTGTTTGGCAGAGCATATCGGTGATCGCCGCAGCGACCACCGATATAACATGGTTAATCCAGAGCGAGTACCACAACTGACTTGGCCGGCAGGTTTACCTCAACTTTCCCTTTGTTGATCGTCGCACGGTAAGCTACCGGCTTGATTGCCTCCGGGTTGGCAAAGGTGTTGTGCGCATCCATGGTATCTGCTGTCAGTAAGCGTCCACTGGCAGACGACGGATTAACACCTTGCAATGCAACGCTGATGTCAGCGGCCGAGCGCGGGTTGATATTCACCAACGCCAGGTACACCTTGCCATCTTTACCCCGCGCGGCAGACGCACTGATCGCCGGTACGGATTGGTCACCCAGGGTGTAGGTGGGTGATTTGAAATCCACCGGGATGGAAGTAGCGTCCTGGAACGGAATAAACATATGGAAGGCGTGATAGGTCGGTGTCAGCACCATCTTTTCCTTATCGGTCAGGATCATGGCCTGTAACACGTTAACCATCTGCGCAATATTCGTCATGTGCACGCGGTCGGCGTGGGCATGGAAAATATTGAAGTTAACCGCAGCCACCAGCGCATCGCGCAGGGTGTTTTGCTGACGTAAAAAGCCAGGGTTAGTACCGGGTTGCGGATCGTACCAGGTGCCCCACTCGTCCACGTAAAAGCCGACGCGTTTTTCCGGATCATTCTTGTCCATCACCGCTTTGTTGTTGCGAATAAATTCGTCCATCCGCAGGGTCTGGGCAAAGGTAGAGATCCACTCAGCTTCAGGGAAATCAATCGCGGCACCTTTAACCTCCCAATCGCCCTTGGGCAGGGTGTAGTAATGGAAGCTCACCGCATCCATCTTCAGGCTCCAGGTAGGTTCCACATTGCCGGTCAGATGCTCTGCCCATTCGGTGTCTTCTGAATGGCCACCACTGGCAATAAACTTGGGCGTGTTGTCCTTGGGCGCCTTCAGGAAGGTCGCGTAGTGTTTGTAAAGATCGGTGTAGTACTCCGGCCGCATATTGCCACCGCAACCCCAGGCCTCGTTGCCAATGGCAAAGTAATGGACGCGCCAGGGTTTATCCCGCCCGTTCTTGCGGCGCAATTCGGCCAGGGTAGATTTGGTATCTGAGGTCATGTACTCCAGCCACTCCGCCATTTCCTGGGGTGTGCCGGTACCGAGGTTGCCGTTTACGTAAACTTCTGCGTCGAGCATCTCGGCCAATTCAAAAAATTCGTGGGTGCCGAAGGCGTTGGTTTCTTCCACGCCACCCCAGTTGGTGTTGACCTTCACCGGACGTTTGTTGCGCGGGCCAATGCCGTCACGCCAGTGGTACTCGTCGGCAAAGCAGCCGCCAGGCCAGCGAATCAGGGGGACCTGAAGGTCTTTGAGTGCGGCAACTACATCTTTGCGAAAACCGCGCGTGTTGGGGATCTTTGATTTTTCGCCGACCCAGATGCCCTCGTAAATACCGTGCCCCAGATGTTCAGCGAACTGACCATAGATATTTTTATTGATCACCGGACCCGGCTGCGCCGCGTTAAGGGTCAAGTCCACCGGGGCGGCCAATGCCGTGGTGGCGACCAGGCTGCTGGCAGCAAACAAGGTTCGCAGGTGTTTTTTAAAGCGCTTCATGGCGTAATCTCCTCAGCTGTTTATTGTTATACCGATCCGGATCTTACCTGATAAGGTCATATTGTCATACAAGTTAACAGAATTTTACCCTTATAAAAAACGGCCCTGCCCAAGCACACCAGCGCCGTATCACCTTCATGCACCAGTGTTTATTGCGCCCGGGTAGGAATAGCATAAACCCCGGAAATATCGCGGTTGAACGCGGTAAAGTCATCGGCATAAAAGGCCTGGAAATCTGCCAGGGTACCGTTGCTGACATTCTCCATTCGATTGGTAGGAACCCAGTAGTGAGGCACCGGCTGGCCTTCCGGTCCTGGAACACCTTGGGGCGCATTGCGCCACACCAGCAGGAAAGCGACACGGCGTGCCTCGGGATCGGCCTTGAGCCCACTGATCAGCTTGCGGTACCACTGGTTGTCGAACTTACCCGCTTCGATATCCGGCGCCCGGATGCCAATCTCGGAAATAGCCGCCACCTTACCGCGCGCTTCCGCCATCCGCACGACCAGCGCAGCATTGGCTACCACATTGGCAAGCCAGTCCGCGTTATCGGCAACCGGCCCGTAGGTGTCAAAACCCAATACATCAACCCAGGCATCGCCCGGGTAACGCTCCAGGTATTGTGCCTCTGTCGCTTCCGGGAAGTTATTGGGTGAATAGGCAAACAGGAAATTATTCACACCCTTGGTATCACGCAGATATTCCACGGTAAACCGGTACAGCGCCTTGTATTGCTCCGGTGTAGACTGCTCCGCGCCCCACCAGAACCAGCTGCCGGTATTTTCGTGCAGGATGCGAAAAATCACGGGAATCAGGGTACCGTCATCCGCGCGCAGGTTATGGGCCCACTCAGCCACCTGGTCGAGATACCCCACGTAGGTCGCGTGAGCCTCGCCACCCGGTAACGAGGCGACAACGGCCGGCGTTTTATCCCAGGAAGTACCCACTGGCCAATTACCCGGGTTTTTCTGGGCATCAGTGAGGGGATTATCGGGATGCGTGCTGACCGTAATGATGCCGCCGCGCGCGTAAGCTTTTTTAACCGGCTCAACAATGTCACCTTCCGGCTTGGGTGCAATAATCGATAAAGTATCCCAGCCGTATACCGCCGCAAAATCTCCCACCGCATTCACGGTATCCGATTCGCTGCCATCCGCCTTCTGGATGGTCAACCCCTGGGTGGTTTCATGCTGGTGACCGAACATAATTGATCGTCCGGCCTGTGCACGCATAAACGCAAACAGCGAACGGGTCTCAGGGGTTGCGTTGTTATTTACCAATTTGACCACAACCGGGTGCGGACGCGTGGTTTCTGATGTTTCCGGGGGCGTCTTGAGTTGGCAGCCCAGCACAAATAATGCGGTCAGGACACAGAGTAATCGTTTCATTTTTACCTCTTGTTATAGGAAATTGCAGCACATCCCTTATAATCCGCGCCCGCTTGAATCTAATGCTCGAACCGGGGGCGGTTGGTATTTTTCGCGTCACAAGGTAGACTGGTACACTAGCTGCAGCATAGCAGCGATACCGCCTGCACGCGTTTTAACAGGCGGGTTACATAATGACAAGAATAGGGGAACAGGCTGCAAACTGGCCTAACCTGCGTCAGCGACTTTCCAGCGCCGACGTATAAAAATCAACCATGGAATCACCTGTAGTTTGTGAAATGTTCGTTGAAATGCACGTTGAGAGGTGCATGTTGAGGTTTATTAATATCCTGGCAGATAAACCCCTTCAGCAATAATTCACTTCCGGTTATAAAAAAGCCGAAGTGACGTATTGGCGAATGATGTAGTGGCAAACTATTGGCACGATTCCTAAATCGACTTATACGGTGTTATATCCAGCAGGCTTGCGTGGCTAGAGCACAGGTATATTGTGAGGAACTGAGAGAATGAGCTTTATTCATGACGATTTCTTGCTCGATACCGAGCAGGCGCGTGTGCTCTATCACGACTACGCGAAAGACTTACCCATCATTGATTACCACTGTCACCTCCACCCGGAGCAGGTCGGTAATAACAAACAATTTAAAAACCTCTATGAAGTCTGGCTGGCCGGCGACCATTACAAATGGCGCGCCATGCGCTCCAACGGAGTCGACGAACGCTACTGCACCGGTGATGCCAGCGACTGGGAAAAATTTGAAAAGTGGTGCGAGACGGTGCCTTACACCTTGCGCAATCCGTTGTATCACTGGACCCATCTGGAGCTGCGCAAGCCTTTCGGCATCACCGATCGCCTGCTCGATAAATCCACGGCAAAACGCACCTGGGACGAGTGTAACGAAATGCTTGCGACACCGGAATTCAGCGCGCGCGGCTTGATGACCCAGGCCAAGGTTAAACTGGTGTGCACCACCGACGACCCGATCCACGACCTCGCCCACCACAAAGCAGTTGCCGCCGATAAAACCTTTGGCAGCGCGATGTTGCCGACCTGGCGCCCAGACCGCGCCATGGCGGTGGAAAGTGCAACAGATTACAACGCCTACCTGGATCGTTTAGCCAACGTCAGCGACACCCAGATCAGCACCTTTGATGACCTGATGACGGCGCTTAACAAACGTCACGATTACTTCCACGCAAACGGTTGCCGCCTGTCTGACCACGGCCTGGAAACCGTTTACGCGGCGGATTACACCGAAGCGGAAATCAAAGCCATTTTTGCCAAAGTGCGCGGCGGCAGTGAATTAAATGCAGAGGAAATTGAAAAATTCCAATCCGCCATGATGGTGGAATTTGCGCTACAGGATCACGCCAAAGGTTGGGTACAACAATTCCACATCGGTGCGATTCGCAACAACAATCCGCGCCTGTTCCGCACCCTGGGCCCGGACACCGGTTTCGATTCCATTGGCGACCACAACTACGCCAAACCCCTGGCCAAATTCCTCGGCCGGCTCGACAGTGAAAACCGTCTGGCCAAAACCATCCTGTACAACCTGAACCCGCGCGACAACGAAATGATCGGCACCATGATCGGCAACTTCCAGGACGGCTCTGCCGCTGGCAAGATCCAGTTCGGCAGTGGCTGGTGGTTCCTCGATCAAATGGACGGCATGACGCGTCAGATTGAAGCTTTAAGTCAACTCGGCTTACTGAGCCGTTTCGTCGGTATGCTGACCGACAGCCGCAGCTTCCTCAGCTATTCACGCCACGAATATTTCCGTCGCATTCTATGCGGAATCCTGGGGCGCGATATGGCTAAAGGTTTAGTGCCCAACGATACCAGGATGGTCGGCAAGATGATCAGCGATATCAGCTTTAATAATGCGAAGGAATATTTTCCGTTTGTTGTGCCGGAATAATGTGGGCAGCTTAACGAGGAAAGGTACTCCGTAATCCGTTTGTCATTAGGCTTTTGGTTTCGAAAACGCATGAATACATCCCTGTAGCTCCCTCAATTCATCCCTGAATTGAGGGTTTCGAAACCAAAAGCCTAACGCCAAACTCAGTTAGCGCAAGCGTCGAATTTTTCAGCTTCTTTTAGCGTTTCACTAAAGCGCTTTAAACTTCGGTTGGAAACGAAACCCGATCGCCAAGCGATTCCAGGCATTAATCGCCATAATCATACCTGTCAGATTCACCAATTCCTGCTCATTAAAATGCGCCGCTACCGCCTCGTAATCTTCATCGTGAACAGCGTGTTGTGACAAGCGCGCCAGTGTTTCAGCCCAGCGCAATGCAGCCTGCTCCCGTTCCGAAAACACACCGACTTCTGCCCATGAAGCAACCACGTCCAAACGCTCTTGTTGCTCGTCATCGTGGCGTGCTTCAGCGGCGTGCATGTGTTGGCAAAATGCACAGCCATTGATCTGCGAGGTGCGTATTTTTACCAGATGTAAAAGCCTGGGCTCCAGACCGCTGCGAACTGCCTGGTCAAATACCGCGAGGGATTTCAGCAGAGCCGGTTGTAATTCGTAAACACGAGCGGGGGTTAAACGTTCTTTCATGACAGTCTCCTTGATTGGGTAGAGACATCATGATGCCCGTGGCAGCTCAGCGAGGATTGTACTTTTGCGACAACTTTTTCTTGCGGTACTGGCCTGGGGTCAGGCCCGTTAACTTTTGAAATTGGCGAATAAAATGGGCCTGGTCATAAAAGCCAACATGATGAGCGACGTCTACCAGGGAGACATGCGGTTGATCACTGATGAGTTTGCGCGCCAGCTTGATGCGACCAAACTGTTTGATCTGCCCCGGTGACAGCCCTACTTCTTCATGAAATTTGCGCTCCAGTTTGCGGCGGCTCATGGCGATTTGCTCGCACACAGTTTCTATTGAATCAGCGCCATATATCAATTTAGGTAACAGGTATTGCAACACACCCGGCTGTGCTGAACATTGTTCCATCCGGGCCAGCAGCCATTGTTCAACAAGCGTTATGCGCTGCTGCGTTGTGGACAAATCGCCGAGGCGCTTTTGCAATTCGTGTAGCGGATGGAATCCGAGATCGAGAGCAGAAAATTCTCTGCCGATCCATTCCGGCATCGATATACCCAACAATTGCGCAGCACCGCCGGGGCGAAAACGAATACCCAGACAATCCTGCTCACCACTGAGGTGAACCCGGTTAAGGATCTGGCGGGTGTAAAAAGAAAGGCGGGGTTCCTGATCCGGCGTAAAGTAAAAATTGATATTGGTGCCGCCGTCCGGATACAGGGTTTCGGTAGAACCTTGCGCCGTAAGGCGGGATCGTATTGCCCAATAGCACTGCACCCAGGGACGCAGTGCGACATGCGGCATAAATCGTTGAAACCCCAGATGCCCGAGGTTGCCGATAAAGATGTCCGCCGAAGGCTCAAAAACCGGAGGGTGCATACTCACCTGTTAGAGATGAACAGCCGTTACAGATTATCTGTCACAGAAACAAGATTTGATTATAGTGCCAGCTGGCGAACAGCGTAAGCTGAACCTATCGAACTCACCCATCCATTGGAGGAACAGTGTCAGACGCGTCGGCTATCAGCACATTCAGTTTCGCCTTTTCCGTCACGGCACCGATTTTTCTTATGGTACTGATCGGCATGGCGTTAAAGCGCCTGCGGATGATCACCGAAGAGTTTATCGATACCGCATCCAAACTGGTGTTTAACCTGGGCTTGCCCACGCTGTTATTCACCAGCAGTGCAGCCACCGATTTCTCTCGGTTGGCTGATTTGAATTTATTAGTGGCCATGGGCCTGATGACATTAACCGTCTTTACCTTAACGCAATTGACCGCGCGCTGGCACGTGCAGCAAACACGCGATGAAGGTGTGTTTGTCCAGGGAGCGTTTCGCGGCAACCTGGTTATCACCGGCCTGGCATTTTGTGCCAACGCTTACGGCGAGCAAGGCTTGGCCATTGCGGCGCTACCCGTGGCCATGACCGTCGTGCTGTACAACTTGTTATCGGTTTACACCCTGAACCGCAGCCTCAATCAAGGCAACGGAAAAACCTGGCACAAGACCTGGCGCGGCATCCTGCGCAATCCGTTAATTCTGGCAATTGTGGCAGGCTTTGCGTTCAATGGCCTCGGTGTCGGCTTGCCGAGTGTGATCCTCGACAGCGCCAATTACCTTGGTCAAATGGTCTTGCCGCTTGCATTAATCTGTATCGGTGGTGCGCTGGATTTGAAACAATTGCGGCGTATTGATCAGGCCGCTTTTATGGCGACCTTGTGGAAATTAATTCTTTCGCCTTTACTCGCCTGCGCTATCGCCATCGGTTTGGGAACACGCGGAGAAAGTCTCGCCATTATTTTTTTACTCGCCGCCTCGCCATCCGCCACGGTCAGTTTTGTGATGGTGCAAGCCATGGGCGGTAACGGAAAACTGGCAGCGAATATCATTGTGCAAACGACGTTAATGGCGATGATCAGCGTAACAGCGGGGTTATGGTTGTTGCAGTGGTCAGGCTTGGTGTAAAACCGGCTACAGCCATTTTTGCCAAAACAATGCTTTACCCATCTGCGGGTCCAGTTCATAGCTCGCAAAGCCGAATTTTTTATACGCCGCTTGTGCGGCGGTGTTGCCTTCCAATACTTCGAGCGTAATTTTGCAGCAATCTTTTTGCCGCGCGATACGTTCAACGTAGGTCAGCATGGCATGACTGAGGTGACGGCCGCGATAATCCTGCCTTACAACAATATCGTGGATATTGACTAAAGGGCGTGCCTTAAAGGTAGAAAAACTTTCAAAACAATTGACCAGGCCCACTGCCTGGCCATCCAGATAACACAACACGGTAAATGCAAAGGATCGCTCGGCAAGTTTATCCACAATGGATTGCGCTACCGCGTCATCCAGCGGCTCGCCGCCGCCCATCGGGTCACGCGCGTAGTGATCCAACAATGCCACGATGTCGCGCGCGTGCCGGGGGTTGGCGTAGTCGGCGAGAAAAACGTCAGGGGTCATAACACGGCGCCTGATCGATGTCGGAAGGTGCTGGTATCACGTACTTGGCGCGCGTGCGGCGCGGGTTTTAATTTTAAAGAGAATGCGCTCGCCATCATCACCATCGCTGTTGATCGCAGCGCCCAGCTTAAAGCAGCCGTTGCCAATTAATGGTGTGGACTCATTCTGGATGCGAAAACTTTGTGACAGGGACAGTTGAATAAAGGTGCCGTTGCGGCTGAAATCACGCAACATAAATTTGCCGCCATGAAATTCGACAGCACAGTGTTTGCGCGATGCAAATTCAGAACTGACTGACAGGCCGGCACTGGTGTCGTTGCGTCCGATTTCGAAGGGTGTCTCTTCGGGAGAAACCATCACCGGAAAACCGTGATAGTAAAGCTCCAATACAATTTTGTCCGACTCCGGATAATCCGTATTCAGCACAGTGGATTCCATAACACGCTTCTCCAAGGTCTTGTCGGTTAGCAGGGTTTCGCCGGAAACACTACCCTGCCAGACCGAATATTACAAGGGACCAGAACTCACTCGGGCCGATACCAGGCTTCTGGCAATCCGCACACATCAGTCTGGTAAATAAACAAAGCACCGGCGTGCGGCTGGACAGACAACTGTGAACTATTGAGCCCCTTGCGCGCGCTGGTAATAAAAAGCCAGTTCATCTCAGGGCCACCAAGTGCCACACAGGTTGGCTGCGTAATCGGTAAATTCAGGATGCGGTCAACCTCGCCATCGGGCGAATAACGCACAACGCGGCCACCGCCCCACTGCGCATTCCACAGGTAACCTTCGGCATCAACACAAGCACCATCCGGCTCAATACCGGGCGGTACTTTTGCAAAGATTTTTTTATTACTGAGCTGCCCCTGCTGCGCATCAAAATCATAGACATCTATCTGGTAATTCGGTGAATCAGCGTGATATAGCTTGCACGCATCCGGACTCCAACACAGGGCATTGGAAATGCGCAAACCCTCCAGGTGTCGGGTCACGCCTTGCTGCCGGTCAAGACAATAAAGCGCCGCGGCCTGATCATCCGATAATTGCTGTTCCACGGTGGTACCCGCCCAGAACCGCCCTTGACGGTCTACCCTGCCATCATTGAAACGATTGCCGGGTAATGCCAGCTCGGGCCGTGCGATCCAATCACACCGCCCGGAAGTCAGATCAAACCATGCAAACCCGGATGCGAGCGCGAGCAACAATCGCGAATCACCTTCAACAAACGCAAAACTACCCACCGGCTCCGGCGTCGTCCACTGCTCCAGTTTTTTTTCAGCAGGCGCATAGCGATACAATGTTGCGGCATGAATGTCCGTCCACCACACACTTTGGTCGTGCTGGTTCCACTGAACCCCCTCACCGAGAATATTTTCGCAAACAATTTTATCGAGCAGCTGAAACCGGGACATGAGTTACCAGGATATTATAAGTACTACAGAAACGCCCCTCGAAAGGGGCGTATGGGATTACCACCAGGCAACATAAAGGGCGATGAGAATCATAATTACGCCCACAGTTGCAATATTGAAAGATGTTTTGGTTTTAAATTCTATACCCTGTAAATCAACAGCTTTTTCCTGATCCTTACCATCGGTAAGCAAGCTGATGGCGATGGCCAATGCCGCGCACAGAATAAAGACGAGACCAACACGGTCCATAAAAGGTAGCTCAGGCCAAAGGAAATAAAATAAAGTAGAGAGAATAAAGGATCCGAGCGCCGCCGCTAACGCTGATGAGGCAGTTGCTTTTTTCCAAAAGAAGCCTAACAGGAATATCACGACAATCCCCGGCGTGAAAAAGCCGGTAAATTCCTGGATATATTGAAATGCTTGATCCAGATTGCCCAATAACGGCTTGGCAACAACGACAGCAATAATCATGGAGAGCAACGCAACCGAGCGACCAATCAGAACCGTTTTCTTATCGGAGGCATTTGGATTAATCATTTGTTTATAGATATCCATGGTGAAAATAGTCGAAATACTGTTCGTCATGGAACCCAGCGATGAAGCAATAGCGGCGACCAATGCTGCGAATGTAATGCCAAGCAATCCATGCGGAACAAGTTTCATCATTTCCGGATACGCCTGGTCAGGTTTGGAAAGATCAGGTGCCAGCATAGCTGCAGCAATGCCTGGAACAACTACAATAATCGGCATGAGCAGTTTCAGGTATGCCGCAAATGCGATCCCTTTCTGCGCTTCCGCAAGACTTTTCGCCGCCAATGCACGTTGAGTAATGTATTGGTTGAAGCCCCAGTAAGAAAAATTCATCACCCACATTCCACCAAGCAGTACAGACAGTCCGGGTAAACTCACATAGTTGGGGTTGGATTCATCCAGAATCATGTCAAATTTCTCAGGCATCTCAGCGAGTAAAATCGAGAAACCTTGCCACGCACCGTTACCCTCTGCAATTTTATCCAGCGCAAGATAGGACACTAAAAACCCACCGAATACCAGCAACACCACCTGGATAATATCGGTCAGGGCAACCGCTTTCATGCCGCCGTATATGGAGTAGCCAATTGAAAAGACTGCCAGAAAAACGAGCCCATAAACCATATCAAAACCGGTAATCGCATTAATAGCCAAGGCGCCCAGCCAGAGAATGGAGGTCAGGTTGACCAGTATATAAACACCGAGCCAAAACACCGCCATAATAATGCGCACGCGATGATCATAACGATCCTCCAGGAATTGCGGCATGGTATAGATGCCTTTAGCAAGGAAGATTGGCAGAAAATATTTGCCGACAATAATCAGGGTAATCGCGGCCATCCACTCATAGGAAGCGATTGCCATACCGATGGCAAATCCCGAGCCGGACATACCGATAATTTGTTCAGCAGAAATATTGGCCGCAATCAGCGAGGCACCGATTGCCCACCAAGGGAGAGACTTACCGGCAAGAAAATAATCTTCAGCATTTTTTTGATGGCCGGCTTTTTCGCGGGATACCCACCAGGCAATAAAGACCAGTGCGATGCCATAAAGGCAAAACACCGCCATATCAAGCGAATTCAGATTCACGTCTTTTCCTCGTTAGTTGTTTGTTGACATCACTGTGTATTTTTTTATTTCCCTTGCCTCGTTATTGCTCGGATACTGGTGCATCCTTTCTTTTTTATAAATTTTTAAGCGCGACCGCCATCAACTACAAATTGTTGGGAGGTGATCATCGCGGCATCATCTGAAGCAAGAAACAACGCCATCTTGGCGACGTCGTGCGCACCGAGACGTTTTTTCAGGCACACCCGCTTCATCCATTCGTGTTCCTGCTCCGGCGTCAACCATTTTTCCAGTTGTTTGGGTGTTGCGACCCAGCCGGGCAAGATCGAATTCACGCGAATATTATCTCCGCCAAAATCCGTGGCCAGCGCTTTGGTGATACCCAACATACCGGCTTTGGCGGTGATATAACTGGCCAGGTTCGGCGGACCGAACTGGGTATTGATTGAACTGATGTTCAGGATCGCCCCACCACCCTGGGCAATCATCATGGGCTGCACGGCTTGTGCCGCAAAAAACGCCGGATGCAAGTTTACCGCCAGGCCGTCCAGCCACTGTTGCTCTGTCAGAGTACGCACGTCGTAACGTTGGTCATCAGCCGCGTTGTTAATCAGAACGGTTATGTCCCCGAGTGCCTGTTGCACTGCGGCAATACTGGAACGTAGCGCGGCAATATCACTGACATCACATCGCATAAACCAAGGGCGCTTGAGCCCCTTGGCCTCGATCTCATCACACAGTGTATCGGCGGCTTGCTGATCAATATCCACAAAGGCTACCGCGGCATCCTGTACGGCAAAGGCTTCCACCAGACTGGCACCTATACCGCTGGCACCACCGGTAATAAATACCTTGCGCGATGCCAGGCTGGCATAGCGCGTATAGCCCTGATGGGTCGAATAGCTGTACATGTCATTAAACTCCCGCGACGTTCAGTCGCCGCTGGCTTGGCTGAAACCGGGGTTTCAATCCAGTGGAGGAACCGGTTAACCCCGGCGCTGTGTCCTGTGAGACTGGCGCCATTTTACCTATGTTCCCCTGTGCATCATTTATATCTCCGACAACCATCTTCCAGGCTCCCGTGCACTGCAGGGGAGCATAGCGGACCGGCACGACTTTACCATAGGCACTTCGGGTGCTGCGCGAGTCCTTCCGACAAAGGGAGCGCATCCTGCCAGAATTCAGGGCGCGGGTTCAAGGTAAGTGATTCCTTGACCAAGGCCCTGTCTTTATGGCGGAAACGTGAGGTACCTCAGGATTTACGGCTATTGATAGAGTTGTTGATCAACTGCTGGGCCTCTACCAGCAGTGAACGGACTGCAGCGTTAGCCGCGTCGGGTTTGCCCGCGCAGATCGCATCGTAGATCTTCTTGTGATCGTCGTAGTTGGCATTGAGCACCCCTTTTAATTGATTGGTGCTCGCAATACTTACCCGCAGTGCGACCTGGATGAAATCGCGCAATTGGAAGAAAAACCGGTTGTTGCTGGCGGCGAGGATCGAACAGTGGAAATCGATATCCGCTTCTAGGGGATCATCTTTGCCTTCATCGGCACTTTTCATACGCGCCAGGGCAACGCCTATGGGTTTAATCCGGTCTTCATCCTGACAATTCTCTGCGGCCAGGGCAGCCGCTTCCGGTTCAATCGCCAGGCGCAACTGGGTGAATTCTTTCAGAAGTTCCAGCGAGGGTCGGGAGTTCAGCGTCCAGGTCAACACATCGGGATCAAACATATTCCAATGGGTGCTGGGCATTACCCGGATGCCTTGACGCGGGCGGGATGCGATCAGCCCTTTGGCGGTCAACATCTTTACCGCTTCACGGGTTACGCTGCGGCTGATATTAAATTGCTGGGATAACTCGGCTTCCGTGGGAAAGGTTTTATCGACAGCGTATTGCCCCTGAATAATGGCAGCGCCTAATTGGTGGGTGAGTTGGTAAGTAAGATTACGCCCGGCATCTAACATGGTCTTTTAGCCTATTAATATTATGTATGTGCATTATATCCGCAGGTAGTAGCCAAGGATAGCTACATGATCGAGGAAAAAACGACCACATTATGAAGAGCTAAACGACAGCAAGGCAAGCCTGGCGCCTTGTTCAAGGTCACAGGAGTGGAAAAAGTTATAACCGAGATGGGCGGACCGGACCGGGAATTCACCCGATCCGATCACGCAAAATCACACGACTTATTCAGAGTCCTGGATTTGTTCGGCAATGTCATCCAGGCTGGTGTGGCGAACATCCTGCCCCTTGATCAGGTAAATGACATATTGGGCCAGATTACGCGCGTGGTCGCCGATGCGCTCCAGCGCGCGCAGCGACCACATGATGTTTAATACGCGCGTAATGCTGCGCGGATCTTCAATCATAAACGTGATCATCTCGCGCATGGCGGTGCCGTATTCCATATCGACCACCTTGTCGGTCTGCACAACGTGCAGCGCCATGTCCATATCCAGCCGCGCGAACGAATCCAGTGCGTCCTGCAACATCCGCGATACATGGCCGCCGATATGACGCACTTCCACATAACCGCGCGGCGCCACACCATCGCGATTTAATGCGATGGCCTGGCGAGCGATCTTGCTGGCTTCATCGCCGATGCGCTCAAGATCGGTGATCGCTTTGGTTACCGCAATCACCAGACGCAAATCACTGGCTGCCGGTTGGCGACGCGCCAGAATGCGCACGCATTCTTCGTCGATGGAAATCTCCATCTGGTTGACGCCCTTATCGCCGCGCACAACCTGTTCTGCTTTTTCCAGATCCGCATCAATCAACGCCTGGATAGCATCATTCACCTGCCGCTGGGCCATGCCGCCCATCTCCGACAAATGCTTTCTGATATCGTCCAGCTCGATGTTGTATTGCTGGGAAATATGGTGAGTATGACTGGTGATGTCCATAACCATCTTGTGTCTCCGCCTTAACCGTAACGACCGGTAATGTAATCTTCAGTTTGTTTCTTCACCGGATTGGTAAAGAGCGCATCCGTTGCCCCATGTTCCACCAGGTCACCCATATACATAAAGGCTGTAAAATCCGAAACCCGTGCCGCCTGTTGCATATTGTGGGTCACAATAACAATGGTGTATTTGTTCTTCAGTTCGTAAATTAATTCTTCGATTTTTAATGTGGAAATCGGGTCCAGTGCTGATGCAGGCTCATCCAGCAGAATAACTTCCGGCTCAATTGCAATGGCACGCGCAATAACCAGACGCTGCTGCTGACCACCGGATAAGCCGAAAGCATTATCGTGTAAACGATCTTTCACTTCTTCCCACAATGCAGCACCGCGCAATGAATTTTCCACCACGGTATCGAGAATGCGCTTGGATTTAACGCCTTGCAGACGCAATCCGTAAGCCACATTTTCGTAGATGGATTTGGGAAATGGATTAGGCTTTTGAAACACCATGCCCACCTGACGGCGTAATTCAGGGACATCCACATCTTTAGCATAGATGTTTTTTCCACCCATCAGAATCTCGCCTTCAATGCGGCAGCTATCAACCAGATCATTCATGCGATTGAAGCAGCGCAATAGCGTGGATTTTCCACAACCTGATGGACCGATAAAAGCCGTCACCTTTTTTTCTGGAATGGCCAGGCTGACATCATTCAATGCCCGCTTTTGATCGTAGTACAAATTCAGGTTTTTAACTTCCAGTTTGATGGTTTCATCAGTCAATGACATAGTCGTGTTTGCCTGTGAGTGAGGTCGGGTGTTGGCCATATTAATGGTGGTATCAGGCCGAGTCCGCTCAGCCGGTTGGTTAGCGGTGGACGAGGTAATTTCCAATTCGGACGTTTCTAGCATGATTGTGCTCCGCTTATCAATCGGACGCGCTGCGATATTTTTCACGCAGATTGTTCCGGATTTTGATGGCTGCGATATTCAGGATGACGATCAACATCACCAGGACCAGGGACGTGGCGTAAACCAACGGGCGCGCTGCTTCGACACTGGGGCTTTGAAAACCAACGTCATACACATGAAAACCCAAATGCATGATTTTTTGATCGAGATGCAAGTAGGGGTAATTGCCGTCGACCGGCAAGGTCGGCGCCAACTTCACCACACCCACCAACATCAGTGGTGCGACTTCTCCCGCTGCGCGTGCGATAGCCAGGATCAAACCGGTCATCATCGCTGGCGTTGCAAGGGGTACAACAACTTTCCATAGGGTTTCCGCTTTGGTAGCACCCAATGCCAGGCTACCCTGACGAATGGTACTGGGGATACGCGCCAGACCTTCCTCGGTTGACACAATGACCACCGGCAAGGTGAGCAATGCCAGGGTTAATGAAGCCCAAAACAATCCCGGGGTTCCGAAGGTCGGTGCGGGCAAGGATTCGGGATAGAACAGTTGATCAATGTTGCCCCCGAGGAAGTACACAAAAAAGCCAAGGCCGAACACACCGTACACAATGGACGGTACACCCGCGAGGTTGTAGACCGAGATACGGATCAGCCGCAGCACTGTGCCCTGGCGAGCATATTCGCGCAGGTAAATCGCCGCCAGTACCCCAAACGGCGTCACCATGATGGACATGACGATCACCATGGTTACCGTACCAAAGATTGCAGGGAAAATACCGCCTTCGGTGTTTGCCTCGCGCGGCTCGTCAGTCAAAAACTCCCAAAAGCGTTCCAGGTACTGACCGCTTTTGGCGATCACACCCATGTCATTTGGCCGGGTGATTCGCACAATTTTTTCAAAGGGTATGACGACTTCTTTGCCGTCTGCCGTGGTCGTCAGCAACTGATCGCGTTTGGTGCGCGCCAGCACTTCATCACGCTCGGCTTTGATCGTCAGGTATTGTGCATCCAATTCGGCCCGCCGCTCAGCAATCTCCGCCTGCGCGTTGGCCAGAGCTTCGCCACTGACGCCATCCAATTGCAACCGCCGCTCCCGTAAACGCAAACGCTCCAATCCATTGTTGATACGCCCAATGTCGACTTTCTCAATGTGCCGCAATTCGGCAAACAAGGTCACACTGCGCTTAGCTCGTGCAGCCAGCTCCTCCCAAAAATCATTTGCACCATAACGGCTGACCGTTTTACCGTCTTCACGAATTTCCACCGGAAAACCGTAATAATTTCCCCACTCGCGACGCTCGATCACAATTGCCGCATCGGGATATTCCCACTCGTCCATGCCGGTTTCGAGGTACCACATAAAGTCTCGCGAGCTAACATCGCGGTTGCCCTGTTTGATCAGGTGACGCGTTACCAATTCCACATTGTCGGGCACGGTGTACCCGTTATCCCGTGCGACCGCGGCCGGAATCACTTCATTGCGCACCGCCTCGCCCATCACCGCATAGCGATTGCCTTCACGGTCCACAATGCTGGTATGGAGGATATCAGCGGGCCAGAAGTGGCCGAAGCCGCGCACCGCAATCAAGGCTAACAACCCGATCACCATGACCATGGAGAGCGCAACGGCGCCGCCGTTTAACCAGATCCAGGGTGCTCCGCTTTTGTACCAACTGGTGATGCTGTTTGATTTGGTTTTCATAGTCATCTCTCCAGACATCACAGGCTGCTGTAACGTTTACGCAAACGCTGACGCACAATTTCAGCAAGGGTGTTCACAATGAAGGTCAGTGCAAGCAGGGCCAGGGCAGCAAGGAACAACACCCGGAAGTGGCTGCTGCCGACGGCAGTTTCAGGCAACTCCACCGCAATATTGGCCGACAAGGTCCGCATACCCTCAAAGATATTGAAGTTGACGATAGGGCTATTACCCGTGGCCATTAATACAATCATGGTTTCACCCACGGCGCGGCCGAAGCCCATCATCACCGCCGAAAAAATACCGGGACTGGCCGTGGGCAGAACAACACCCACCATGGTTTGCCAGCGAGTGGCGCCCAGAGCCAGGGAACCTTGGGTCAAGTGACGCGGCACGTTAAATAATGCATCTTCCGCGATGGAAAAGATGGTTGGAATAACCGCAAACCCCATTGCGATCCCCACCACCATCGCATTGCGTTGATCGTAGGTAATGCCGTTGTCGGTAAACCATTGACGCATGCTGCCGTCAAACAACAACACTTCCACATGAGGGCTGGCCGCCACGCAGGCCCAACCGGTCAGCAGTATCGGAATAACCAGAATGACCGCTTCCCATCCATCCGGAATCCAGGTGCGAATGGCCGCCGGTAAACGGCTCCAGATAAACGCCACGATCAGCATCATGAGGGGCATCAGAATAAGAATGCTGAAGGTGGCCGGGAGGTGGTTTTCAATAAAGGGTGCGAGCCATAAACCCGCAAGGAAACCTAAAATAACGGTAGGCAGGGCTTCCATAATTTCAATGGTGGGTTTGACGTAGCCACGCAACTTCGGGGTCATGAAATAGGCGCTGTAGATCGCACCCATAATGCCCAGCGGGATCGCAAATAGCATGGCAAATATGGCGGCCTTGATAGTCCCTATCGAAAGAGGAACCAGGCTCATCTTGGCTTCCGACGCATCGCTGCCTGAAGAGGCCTGCCAAATGTATTCGGGCTCCGAGCGACCTTCGTACCAGACTTTTTGCCACAGGGAGCTGAAGGAGATCTCCGGGTGTTTGTTCCAGACATCCGCAACCAACACCTGTTGCTTGTCATCCATGGCCAGCAGACGGCCGTTGATGGGAGAGATCGCCAGATGCTGGATGGCGCTATCGGCAAGTGGCTCAACCAGTAACGTACGGGATGATGTTCCGTAGTAAGCGCCCACCGTTCCCCGGTCATCACCTACCCAGAAGCCGCGACGATTATGTTCGGGGGTAATCGTCGTGATCTTGCCGGGAAGTGATTCAAAATCTCTTACGGGTTTTAGGTGATAGAGGTTGTCCGCGTCGCGTACCAAAAACCACTGGCTGACATGACCGGTATCAGTGCCTATAGCGAGAGAGCCGGTACCGATCAAAAACTGCATTGCGGTAACCTGACCCCGCTCAGTCGGTACCGTTTCGCCGAGTTGGACATTCCCAGGTTTGGAAATATCAAATAGATAGAGGTTGGCCCGGTCATCAGCAACAACCAGATGCTGACCGGTCCTGCCTACCTGAATCGCTGTTGCTGATGCGCCCCCCGGCAAGGCGGGAAGCGGATAGATATTTTGCGTCACCCGTGTCACACCCAGGATGCTTGTGCGTGCGGAAAAGACACCCAGCAATAATCTTTTATCTTCGGTCGCTGCGACGACGTACACCGCGTTTGAACCTTGCTGAATCGCGAGCTGGCGTAACGCAGCACCCTGCTCGTCCAAGACTATTGGTTGTTCCCCCAACGGGTATCCCAGGCCGGGGGTCACCAGGCGCTTATCATTCGGATAACTCAGTGCGTATTCCGGCTTCGCAACACCAATCTGGCCATTGGAAAAACCGTACACAACCAAACCGTCTGCTGCGGTGCCGGTTCCGATAGCCGTGAGCTCTGCCTGTTCCGGCACCGGCATGGTTTCGGTCAGGATCACAGCACCGTCATCGGCTCGGAAAAAATTGACGCTGCCCTGCTGATTAAAGCTGGCTCCGATTTCTTCGTAACGCTCCAAAATCAAATGGGCAGTTCGATCTGCGGGAGTAGACGCGGATGAGGTGTAGGTTTTAGTGACATCCACCGAACTGCTGCGCAGTAGGGGGAAAACTTCAGAAAACAGATAGAGGAAGATAAGTCCTAATGCACCGACAACTGCCATACCGGCAGCGGCCACACCGTAACGCGACACAGCGTCGCGAATATTGCGAACTTTACGCAAACGTGCCCGTTGTTGTGCATCTGGCATCAGGCTGGTGGGGGCCTGCTCTGCGGTGGAGAGTAGCTCTGACATGATCAAAAAGTCCCGGGCAAGAAAATTTCTGGGCGCCTGTCTGATGGCGTGAGAATCCTAACAACCGAAAATGACACTTTTGTTACAAAAGCGTAATACTACAAAAATGTTTCAATTTAATTACCAGTGGTGATCGCCTTATCACTCACAAACAAAAACCGCCGGCATATGCCAGCGGTTTCGTTCAACCATGAACCATCGGGAATCACAGTTGCAGGTCTTTCATTGCCTTGGCAGATACGGCCGCCGGCAAAGGAATGTAACCATCCCGCACCACGACTTCCTGACCCTGCCTGGAAAGTACCATCTTCAGGAACTCAGCTTGTAGCGGATCAAGTTTACGATTGGGATGTTTGTTGATGTAAACAAACAGCGTCCGGGACAGCGGGTAAGAACCATCCAGCGCGTGCTCAGCGTCCGGAGGAGAAAACTCATCGCCGTCTTTTGCAGCCATAGGAACAGCGCGCACGCCGGAGGTGATGTAGCCGATACCTGAGTAACCAATACCGTTGATAGATTCTGATACACCTTGTACCACAGAGGCTGAACCAGGCTGCTCGTTAATGCTTGCCTTGTAATCGCCACCACACAGAGCTACATCTTTAAAGTATCCATAAGTGCCAGATACAGCGTTACGACTGTAGATTGTGAAATCACGATTCGCCCAGGCACCAGTCAAACCCAATTCACCCCAACGGGTAATATTTTTGTCGTAACCACATTTGCGCGTTGCGGAGAAAATGGCATCCGCTTGGGCAATCGTCAAACCTTTAATGGGGTTGTCTTTGTTGACATATACCGCCAGTACGTCGATCGCAACCGGAACAGCCGTAGGCTTGTAACCATGCTTGGCTTCAAACGCTTCAATCTCGGAAGACTTCATCTCACGGCTCATCGGGCCAAAGTTAGAAGTACCTTCAGTCAGGGCTGGTGGCGCAGTAGAGGAGCCGGCACCCTGAATCTGGATGTTCACGTTGGGATAAAACTTGGCGTACTCTTCTGCCCACAGCGTCATCAGATTATTCAAGGTATCGGAACCGATACTGTTAACATTACCGGATACGCCGGAAATTGCCTTGTATTCGGGCAGATCCGGATCAACCGCTGCTTGCACCACTGCTGCACAAGCCATAGAACCGACCAAAGCCAGTCCTGTTAAAAATTTCTTGGCGTTCATTGAGCGCTCCTGAATTTATTTGGACAAAAGACTTAAAAACTCGTCTGTTAGCAGGTGAGATATCTCGACCCTGCGATGCACTCTAACGATGCTTTGTTACAGTTATGTGACCAAGCCAAATTTGTTTCATAAAAACGTCACATGTCAATTTTGTGAATACCCAATGAAAAACGGGCGGCCTAAGCCACCCGTTTCAGATCACCACTCTGGAACATGAATCAGTTAGTGTAGACCGGCCCGAAACCCGAACCCCACACAATAACTGTTGCCACCAACACAACTACTGCCAACACCAGACCCACCGTGATAACCGAGCTGGCATAAATAAAGCCGCGTTCTTTAGGGATGTTCATCAGGATCGGAATACCTTCATAGATCAGGTAAACCGAATAACAGGCCGCCACAATAAACACGCTGGCAACAACCCACAACTGGGGATAAAGCAAGATGATACCCGCCAACATCATGGGCGCCGATGAATACACGGCCAAGGCAGTACCTTCATAGTGACGCTGGCTGGCATCATCGGCAACACCGAAGCTGCGCGACATCCAATTGATGTATTCACCCAAAATATAAACCGCTGCCAACTGTGCCACATAGGCACCCACACATAACCATAAAGCGCTTTGGGCAGTGAGTTTGACCACGCCGCCATTCCCCACGCTCCAGCCGATCTGCGTCACACCGAAATAGGCCGCGATGACAGGAATCAATGCCAACAAAGGTGTGTGAACCAGAAATACGCGAATGAATGAGTGACGCTCATTGCGAATTCTTTGCCATTCACGGTCAGGATTAATAAAGACACCGAGGGTATGCTGCAACATCGCCATAAAAATACTCCAGATAATTCATTTTTATTAGAACGTCTTTAGTATCAGCCAGTTATTTGAGGCCTACAAAGAAGTTATCGAGATATTAGAAAAGCGGTAATCAACAATAGTTCTAATAAATAGCACTTAGGTCTAAGTGCTATTTCATTTAGATCAACAATACTGAAGCCAATGAGCAGCAGTTAACGATTAGTAACAATAAGGCCACATCATTGTTGGCCTTGGTAACACGGCTCATTTAACAACGCGCAAACTGGGGCGTTTTTGAGAGGGATCACCACCGCCCACCGGTGTCGGTTCGGGTGGCGATGGGGGACGGGTATTGGATTCTGCTTCAAACATCATCCCCTGACCATTTTCCCGAGCGTATATACCTAACACAGCGCCACAAGGAATAAACAAGTCAAACGGCACACCGCCGAACCGGGCGCTGAATGAAATAGCTTCCAGTCCAATAAACAGATCTTTCAGTGCCGATGGCGCAATATTTAAAATAATCTGGCCATCTTTATTCACGTATTGCTGAGGCACCTCGACACCTTGAACATGGGCGTCTACCAGAATATAGGGCGTGCAATTGTTGTCGACTATCCATTCATACAACGCACGGATCATGTAAGGCCGACTGGATGTCATGGACATGGATGACTCACTCCATTGTTACGTATCGTTTAGTGCGGGCTGCCAGGTTCAGAGGCTAGGCACTCAAGCCTTGAACATCTCTCGCTCCGGCTCTGTCAGGCTGGCTTGAAACGCGTCGCGCTCAAACAACCGTTCCATATAATTCAGGAGAGGTTGAGTTTGTCGCGTCTTGGGCAGTTCAATTTCCATCAGTGACAGGCGCCAGAGAATAGGACCAAGGCAGCAATCTACGATCGTAAAATCATCGCTCATAAAGAACGGTTTCTCGGAAAAAATTGGGGCAATACCGACAAAACTTTCTTTTAGCTCTTTGCGCGCCCGGGCAATATGTTCCTTGTTTTTACTGCCCAGAATGGTATCAACCAAAGGCGACCAGTCACGCTCCAAACGGTACATCCACAGACGACTTTTTGCTCGCGCTACGGGGTAAACCGGTAGCAACGGGGGATGGGGAAAACGCTCATCAATGTATTCCATGATCACTTTGGATTCATAGAGCGATAAATCATCCCGATCAACCAATGTTGGCAAGGTATTATAGGGATTTAGATCAGCCAACTCCTCGGGCTTGTGTTTTGGATCAACATCCACCACTTCTACAGTGACGCCTTTTTCCGCCAATACGATCCGTACGCGATGACTGTAATGATCCCGCGCATCGGAAAACAACGTCATGACTGAGCGTTTACTGACCACTCCCATGGATTGCACCTCAATAACCTCAACCTTAAAACGAAAACGGGCGGTAAGAGTACCGCCCGCAGCAACGCGCTACCTGACCAAACCTTAGTGAATACCTTTCCAGTACTCACGATTCAGTAAGTAGGTGAAGACAAACAGAACGGCCAGGAACAAGAGTACGAACACGCCCATACGTTCACGCTGCATGGCAGCCGGCTCACCCAGATACTCCAGGAAATTCACCAGATCGTAGGTGGCGCGATCAAACTCCTCTCCCGTCATAGTACCTTTTATCAAACCTTCTGTAAGCGCTCCGCAATGCTCATCCATTTCAGGATTGCCAAGATTATCACGCAACACACCACCACCGGCTGCTAATTTGGGGCCCGGGCCACATTCAAGTAAACCTTGAGCACCGATCATCACATGCGGCATACCCACGTTAGGGAACACGCGGTTATTTACGCCCCAGGGACGGGTATCGTCTTTATAGAAGTTACGGAGGTAGGTGTATAGCCATTCGGGTGAGCGGGCACGGGCAACCAGAGAAAGGTCTGGCGGCACAACACCAAACCAGGTTTTAGCCTGAGCCGGACGCATAGCGATATTCATTAATTCGCCGATGCGTTGATCGGTAAAAATCATGTTATCCACCATAAGCTCATGGGGGATACCCAGATCATCCGCTACTCGTTCGTAGCGGGAGAATTTGGCCGCATGGCACCCCATGCAATAGTTTACGAAATACTTCGCACCACGTTGCAGGGACTCTTTATTGGATAAATCCGGCTCCATCACATCACATTCGATGGTGCCGCATTTGAATTCACTCTCTGCTCCCACCGCCTTGATCGGCACAATCACCAACACAACAAAAAGCGCTAAACCACCCAAGACCATAGACAGCGGCAAGCCTTTGCTTTGCACGCGGGTCGGCTCGGGCAAGGTTTTCTCGCGCCGGGTCCAGAATGGCATACCGATAAAATAGGCAAAGTAGAGAATGGTACAAACCTGCGCCAGGAAGGTACGACCGGGCGTCGGCGACTTCACACCCAAGTAACCCAGGATCACGAAAGAAGCAGCAAAGACCAGGAGAGCAATGCGGCTAAAAGTTCCTTTATAGCGAATGGACTTGACCGGGCTCTTATCCAACCAGGGCAGCACAAACAGGATGGCAATCGCCGCACCCATCGCCACAAGTCCGAGGAACTTGGAATCCAGCGGGCCAATGTCAAAGGTCACGGCGCGCAGGATGGCGTAGAAGGGGGTGAAATACCAGACCGGTGCAATGTGTGGAGGCGTCTTGAGATTGTTAGCTTCTTCAAAGTTGGCGTACTCCAGGAAGAACCCGCCCATCTCTGGCATAAAGAAGAGAACAAAACAGAAAACAAACAGGAAAACCGTGATACCAACCAGGTCGTGAACTGTATAGAACGGGTGGAAGGGAACACCATCGCGCGGAATACCGTTCTCATCTTTGTTTTTCTTGATTTCAACCCCGTCAGGGTTGTTGGAACCCACTTCGTGAAGTGCCAGCAAGTGCAACACCACCAAGGCAAGCAATACGATCGGCATGGCGACAACGTGAAGCGCGAAGAAACGGTTCAGCGTAATACCGGAAATCAGATAATCACCGCGAATCCACTCCACCAGGTCATTACCCACTACAGGAATCGCGCCGAATAAGGAGACGATTACCTGGGCACCCCAATAAGACATTTGCCCCCAAGGCAAGACGTAACCCATGAAAGCTTCAGCCATGAGCACCAGATAGATGGTCATACCGAAGATCCATACCAGCTCACGTGGCGCCTTATAGGAGCCGTACATCAAGCCGCGGAACATGTGCAGATAAACCACAACGAAGAAAGCCGACGCGCCGGTGGAATGCATGTAGCGCAGTAGCCAGCCGTAATCGACATCGCGCATGATGTATTCAACAGAAGCAAAAGCACCTTCAGCGGTAGGGGTATAACTCATGGTGAGCCAGATGCCGGTCACCAACTGATTGACCAATACCAACAGCGACAATACGCCAAAGAAATACCAGAAATTAAAGTTTTTAGGGGCATAGTATTTGCCCATGTGGGTGTCCCATGCACGCTGCACAGGTAAGCGCTTATCAACCCACTGCCACAATCCAGTCAACCAATTCATTCTTATGCCTCCTGATCCACACCGATGACGACCACGTTATCGCTCTCATACGAGTGCGGAGGTATTTCCAGGTTAATCGGCGCGGGGACGCCTTGGTACACACGACCCGCCAGATCAAATTTGGAACCATGGCATGGACAGAAGAAGCCACCCTGCCATTCATCACCGCCAAGATCCTGCGCGCCGACGTCCGGACGGTACATAGGGGCACAACCCAGGTGCGTACATAAACCTAATAGAATTAAATATTCTTCTTTAATAGAGCGGTGATGGTTTTTAGCGTACTCCGGCTGTTGCGGTGTCTCAGAGTTTGGATCACGCACCAGATCATCAGTCTTTTCCAGTCCTGCAAGCGCTTCAGGTGTTCGACGCACGATATAAATTGGCTTACCACGCCATTCAACCGTGATCATCTGACCGGGCTCAATCTTGCCGATATTGGCTTTAACTGGAGCACCGGCAGCCCTTGCCTTGGCACTGGGATTCCAGGAGCCTACGAAAGGAACAGCTACACCTATCACACCTACCGCACCCACAACGGATGTAGCGGCAGTGAGAACGCGGCGACGCGTTTTATTTACTACGTCATTGGTCATGACGAATTCTCCCCTAACAGCTTCCAACGGCCTGTAAATCACTAAAATTCAATGATTTAGAATTATTTTTGAGATACGCAAAAAATGGCCAATCTTAATGAAATTAAGCGCCGCTTACAAGAATAACCACATGAAAGCAGCGGATTATAAACAGAAGGCATAAAAAAACGCCCAAGCCGCTGACGGCCTGGGCGTTTGCGAAGAACTGTCGCTCGCCGGAAAGACCAGCCAGCAAAAATTAACGCTTGGAGTATTGTGGTCTCTTACGCGCTTTGCGCAGACCCACTTTCTTACGCTCCACTTCACGCGAGTCGCGGGTAACAAACCCGGCTTTACGTAAGGTTGAACGCAGTGACTCGTCGTACTCCATCAGTGCGCGGGTCAAACCGTGACGGATAGCACCTGCCTGACCAAAGCTGCCGCCACCGCTAACGGTGACGTTTACATCAAATTTTTCTGTCAGACCCACATTTTCCAGTGGTTGACGAACGATCATGCGCGATACCGGACGACCGAAGTACTCATCCAGAGGGCGATCATTCACAGTGATAGTACCGCTGCCAGCGGTGATAAATACACGAGCGGTAGACGTCTTGCGACGACCTGTACCGTAATATTGAGTTGCAGCCATGTCAGCCCCCTTAGATATTCAGTTCTTGAGGTTGCTGAGCAGCATGCGGATGCTCATTACCTGCGTACACTTTCAACTTCTTGAACATTGCACGACCCAGCGGACCTTTCGGCAACATGCCTTTAACCGCGATCTGGATAGTGCGCTCAGGAGCCTTTTCGATCAACTTTTCGAAGCTGATAGCCTTGATACCGCCGATGTGGTTGGTGTGATGATAATAAATTTTATCAGTCAACTTTTTACCGGTAACACGCACTTTTTCAGCGTTGATTACGACAATGTAATCACCGGTATCCACGTGGGGAGTGTATTCAGGTTTGTGCTTGCCACGCAGACGCGAGGCAATTTCCGCCGCCATACGACCGAGGGTTTTCCCCGCCGCATCGACGATGAACCAGTCGCGAACGACGGATTCTGCTTTGGCACTATATGTCTTCATGTTATTCCTGCCTGTTAATGTGGTGTGACCCACCCAAAAAGAGCGCGAATACTACACAACTGAATTCGCCTTTTCAAGGGGATTTTCCACCTGCGGGTGGCCCCGGCCGGTGGATGCAGCTCAGGGACGGTGCGGCTTGGCGAGATAATCGCGGCTCTGCATCTCCAGCAAGCGACTCACTGTTCGCTGAAATTCGAAACTCAGTTTACCCTCCCCATACAGCTCAACCAGGGGCCGGGCTGCGGAGATGACCAATTTCACGTGGCGATCATAAAACTCGTCGACCAAATTGATGAACCGGCGCGCCTGATCATCATTATCACGCCCCATACCCGGTACGTTACTAATAACCACTGAATGGTATTCACGAGCCAACTCGATATAGTCGTTCTGCGAGCGAGGCCCCTCACAAATTGCACCAAAATCAAACCACACCACATCTTCTGCCACATAACGCACGGCAATCGAACGGCCTTCTATCTCAATTTGAAGATCGGATTCAATCTCGTCATTACAAGGTACGAGTGCTTTGAAACACCCCATCAAATTCTGTTCTGCTGCCTCACCTAAAGGTGAGTAATAGAGTTCAGCCTGCTCCAGTGCACGCAATCGATAATCCACGCCACCATCTATATTGACCACTTGGGTGTGCGCTTTAAGCAGGGCAATAGCGGGCAAAAAACGGGCGCGCTGCAAGCCATCCTTATATAAGCCATCCGGCTCAATGTTGGAGGTCGCCACCAGCGTCACACCTCGCTTGAACAAGGCCTCCATTAACGTCCCGAGAATCATGGCATCGGTGATGTCAGAGACAAAAAATTCATCAAAACAAATTACCCGCACCTCCGCACTGATGGTCTCCGCCACTTTTTGCAGCGGGTCTTTATGGCCGCTGAGCTGTTTCAGCTCTCCGTGCACGCGCCGCATAAATCGGTGAAAATGCACGCGCATCTTTTGCTCGAATGGCAGGCTTTCATAGAAATTGTCCATCAGGTAGGTCTTGCCCCGACCGACGCCACCCCAGAAGTACAATCCCTTAATAGGTTCTGACTCCTGCTTTGCAAAATATTGACTTAACCGGGACAGTAATCCGCGCGACTCTTGCTTCGCATGATGTGCAATCAAGGTTTCATACAGTTTTTGCAGCAAGTCTACTGCCATGGCTTGGGCTGGGTCGCGATGAAAGTCCGGTCGCTCCAGATCGCGCTGATAACGTTCGAGGGGGGAAGGATTCATAGGCTACTGGTTAACTCAATAACAGCAATTCGGCGAGCGCCACTCTAACCGCGTTGATCAAGGGAGGCAATCAGAGCTATCAGCTCAATTGTCGGAAAAGTAACGGCGATAAATCCTGTTTAAGGCGAGTCAGGTAGCCGTGAAAAAAATGGCCAGCTTCGTCGTAGCGGATCAATTCTGCCGGAGATGTTAATCCCTCCATCCATGCGTAGACCCCAGCTGCGTTGACACGCTCGTCGCGATCCCCCTGGATGACAATAACCGGACAAGGGAAACGCTTATCCTGGTCATAGGGATATCGCTCAACGGGTGGCGCCACCAGGAGTAGATGACGAATACCTGTCACGCGATAACCAGCTTGGGCAGCAATAGATGAGCCGAATGAAAACCCGGCCAACAACAAGCCAGCGTTCGGATATTCATGTTTGACCCACTCGATGACCGCCAGCAGATCATCCACCTCGCCCACCGCATGATCAAAAGTACCCTCACTCTTCCCCACTCCACGGAAGTTAAAGCTCACTGCGGTCACGCCGAGATCCCGATAGGTTCTCACCAAGGTCGTTACCACCTTGTTATCCATGGTTCCACCATGGACCGGGTGAGGATGGCAAATCACTACCACCAGTTGCCGGGGCGCTAACGAGCCCTGCTCATCCGGCGCCGTCAGCCGCGCTTCAATGACGCCCGATGGGCCGGGCAATAAAAGTTGAGAATCATTCGGTCCTGAGACAGTCATAAACACCCGCTTCGTTAGGAGATCCAACCAACATTGGTTGGGTGACTACAAATAATGGCGATTCAATCCACACTAAAGACCGTATAATACATTCGTGTATATAATGTGCACGCCTGACCCCTGCCCGGCCGCTACCCGCCATGGGCAGATATTTTATGCAGTTTAAGGAGAGTTTTGTGTTTTCACTCAGTACCCTTGTCTTGACCAGCCTGATCAGTCTGCTCGCAGGCGCCGGGCTCGGTGCGTTTTTGCTCTACCTGTTTCGTGCCCAGGTTTATAGTCGCGAGTTGGAGCAGCGCCTGCATGAGGCGGAAAACACCCTACAGAGTTATCAGCGCGATGTGGCCGAGCATTTTGCCCAAACCTCCCAACTGGTTAACAACCTGACTCAATCCTATCGCGATGTACATGAGCATTTGGCCAACAGCGCATTGAAGCTGGCAACACCAGCCATCAGCCGCCAAATCCTGGAAGCGGCAAACGCCAATTTATTGAGTACTGAGAAAACCTACATCAGCGAACAGAATTTTGAACCGCCTCGCGACTGGGCTCCCAAGGCAACCGGTTCCAAAGGCGCGTTGAGTGAAGATTTTGGACTCCACGAAGACCACGACCACAAGACGCCCACTGAGTCAGCCGATGATTATGACTTCGATGACACACCTAAAAAGCATTAAGGAAGTCAGTCACCAGCCACAGGATTTCATCGACCTTGTACTGGCCCCCACCACCGACATGACGATGATCGGAGCCTAGCATGCCAGTCCAGCGTTTATTCAGCTTCCTCGGATGGCCCGTCACAGCGGGCTTGTTGGTTGCGGTGCTATTGCTATTGCTGTTCCCCGGCCTGCGCCAGAACAGCGATAGCGCGCCATCCTCACCCGCTCCCGCAGCTTCAGGCAACTGGGGGCCGGTGTCCTATTCGGACGCAGTAAACAAGGCGGCACCCTCGGTCGTTAACATCTACACCACCAAATTGGTCAAGCGCCGCTATCGCTACTCTGACCATCCGCTTTATCGCCACTTATTCAATAACGCCAACACGCCACAGCAAGTCCGCATGCAATCCACACTCGGCTCCGGGGTTATCGTCAGCAAGGATGGCCACATCCTGACCAATAACCACGTTATCAGCGGTGCCGACGAAATTATTGTTCTGCTGCACGACGGACGGGAAACGGCCGCGACCTTGGTCGGTACCGACCCGGATAATGATATTGCGGTGCTCAAGATTGAGTTGGAAAACTTAACCGCGATTACAATGGGGGAACCGGTCAAGGCACAGGTTGGCGATGTTGTCCTTGCTATTGGCAATCCATTCGGCGTCGGCCAAAGTGTAAGCCTGGGCATTATCAGTGCTACCGGTCGCTATGGTTTGCGCACCAATAATGAATACGAAAACTACATCCAGACCGACGCCGCTATAAATCCCGGCAACTCGGGAGGTGCCTTAATAGACGCGCGCGGCAATTTACTGGGTATCAGCACCGCCGTATTGGACGAGACTGATTCGTCTGCCGGCATCAGCTTCGCTATACCGGCAGATTCCGCCATGAAATCCCTTGAGCAAATTGTGCAGCACGGTAGTGTCGTGCGTGGCTGGCTGGGGCTGGATGCTAACCAACTCTCCCCCGAGGGCATGAAACGCTATGGGACGGCAGGTATCATTGTGATGGCCGTTCTCGAGGGCAGCCCTGCTGATCGGGCGAATCTGAAACCCGGCGATATCATCACCCACATCAATAATCAATCGGTTGCGGATGCGCGTCAGGGCCTTTTCCTGGTGGCCGATATCACACCCGGCAGCGAAGTGAACCTGCGGGTTGTGCGCGAAGGAGAGACACTGGAATTGGTGGCGATTGCGGGGGTAAGACCCAGTGCGCGCACCCGAACATAAAAAAGCCGGCTTCCGCCGGCTTTTTTACACGCTTATCGTTAATCAGTGATGCGGTATTCTGCCGAACGTGCATGAGCCTCAAGATCCTCGCTTCGCGCTAATACTGAAGCTGTGCGCGACAATGTTGAAGCACCCCTGGCGGAGCACATGATGATCGAACTGCGCTTCTGGAAATCATAGACCCCCAAAGGCGAAGAAAAACGTGCAGTCCCCGAGGTCGGCAGAACGTGATTCGGACCAGCACAATAATCCCCCAAGGCTTCCGGCGTGTAACGCCCCATAAAAATGGCACCGGCGTGGCGAATCTGCGGCAACAGCGCTTCGGGATCCTCTACTGACAACTCCAGATGCTCTGGCGCAATCCGATTACTCACCTCGAGCGCCTGGGCGATATCGCGCACTTTTATCAAAGCACCCCGCGTACGAACAGAGACACCGGCAATCGCACTACGCGACAAGGTCGGCAGCAACTTTTGCATGGCTGCCTCAACCTTCTCAAGATAAGCGGCATCAGGGCACAAGAGAATCGACTGAGCTTGTTCGTCATGCTCCGCCTGACTAAACAGATCCATTGCGATCCAATCCGGATCTGTCTTGCCATCACAGATCACCAAAATTTCAGAAGGGCCAGCAATCATGTCGATAGCGACCTGGCCAAACACTGCGCGCTTGGCCGTTGCCACATAGATGTTGCCCGGCCCGACTATTTTATCGACCTTGGCAATCGTCTCTGTGCCATACGCGAGCGCCGCTACTGCCTGGGCGCCGCCAATGGTAACAACCTGGTCAACACCGGCGATGGCCGCTGCCGCCAGCACCATCGGATTAAGCACGCCCTCCGGAGCCGGCACCACCATAATCAACTGTGCGACACCTGCCACCTTGGCTGGGATGGCATTCATCAATACAGAAGATGGATAAGAGGCTTTACCACCGGGGACATACAGCCCCACTCGCTCCATTGCCGTAATTTGCTGTCCGAGGACGGTGCCATCGGCTTCGGTATAACGCCAGGATTCCTGGCGTTGATGTTCGTGATACTGACGAATACGAGTTGCAGCCAATTCCAGCGCCTGACGCTGTTCCGGGCTAATCATTTCCAGCGCAGCGTGCAATTGCGTGCTGGAAACCAGCAACTCAGACATCGCCGTCGCGCTACGGCGATCAAACCGATTGGTATATTCAATCACTGCAGCATCGCCGCGCGCACGAACCTGTTGCAGGATGTCATCCACCACGGCAGCGACTCGCGCATCGGATACCGATTCCCACGCAAGCAACCTACCCAGTGCCTCGGCAAAATCCGCTTGTTCAGCATCCAGACGATTAATAAAGGGTTCAGACATGATGTTGCTCTAGCAGATAAACATTAATAAAAAATCACTTGGCCACAGCTTTGGCGATGTCATCAATAACCCGCTGAATCTTGATGTGCTTCATCTTCATGGATGCTTTATTGACGATCAGGCGCGAGCTGATATCGGCGATAAAATCGCGCGGCTCAAGGCCGTTAGCACGCAAGGTGTTACCCGTATCCACAATATCCACAATTTCATCAGCCAATTGCATAATGGGGGCAAGCTCCATGGCGCCGTACAACTTGATGATGTCCACCTGGCGGCCTTGAGATGCGTAATATTGCTTGGCGATATTGACATATTTGGTCGCGACGCGAATACGACCGGGCCGGGTAGGTACATCTTTAATAGCCGCCGTCATTAATTTGCAGCGGGCGATATTGAGATCCAGCGGCTCATAGAGCCCATCCGCACCATTTTCCATCAGGGTATCCTTGCCGGATACACCCATATCTGCTGCGCCGAACTGCACGTAGGTGGGCACATCCGCACCCCGCAGCACCAGCAGACGCACGTTGTCCTGGTTCGTATCAAAAACCAGTTTGCGACTCCTGGCAATATCTTCCAGAGGTTCTATACCCGCCGCCGCCAGCAGCGGTAAAGTCTCATCCATAATGCGCCCTTTGGTCAGGGCGATGGTTAATGTCTGGTTCATAGCAGTCCAACAATAAATTTAACGGCCCGGCACCCGGCGAATATTGGCACCCAGCGCCTGGAGCTTTTCCTCGATACATTCATAACCACGATCAATATGGTAAATCCGATCCACGAGCGTCGTCCCTTCCGCTACTAAACCGGCAATCACCAGGCTCGCGGAAGCGCGTAGATCGCTGGCCATTACCGGCGCACCCTTCAGGCGCTCCACACCTTTGACGATTGCCGTGTTGCCCTCGAGGGTAATGTTGGCCCCCATGCGATTCAATTCGTGGACTTGAATCAAGCGATTTTCAAAGATCGTCTCGGTAACTGTGCCTGTTCCTTCCGCCACGGCGTTCATGGCGGTGAATTGGGACTGCATATCGGTCGGGAATGCCGGATAAGGCGCGGTACGCAGATTCACCGACCTGGGGCGATTGCCTTTCATATCCAGCTCAATCCAGTCCTTGCCGGTGCTGATATGGGCCCCAGCCTCCTCAAGCTTCAATAACACCCCTTCGAGAATCGCTTCACTGGTGTCCTTGACTTTGATACGCCCGCGGGTAGTAGCGGCCGCAACCAGGTAGGTTCCGGTCTCAATACGATCCGGCATCACCGAATAGTGACAACCCTGCAAACGGTTTACGCCGTGCACCACCAATGTCGCCGTGCCTATACCTTCAATCTGTGCCCCCATGGCGACCAGCAAATTGGCAAGATCCACAATCTCCGGCTCGCGGGCTGCGTTTTCCAGAACAGTGGTCCCTTCGGCCAGCGCTGCGGCCATCAACAGGTTCTCGGTCCCGCCTACAGTGACCACATCCATCAGAATATGCGCACCCTTGAGGCGCCCGTTACTTTTAGCGCGGATATAACCTTCATCGATATCAATAATCGCACCCATGGCTTCGAGGCCGCGCAGGTGGATGTCGACAGGGCGGCTACCAATGGCACAGCCGCCTGGAAAAGACACGTTGGCCACACCGAACCGGGCCAACATGGGCCCCAGCACCAGGATAGAGGCGCGCATCGTTTTGACAAGTTCGTAGGGCGCCGTGAAATCATTGATGCTGGTGGGGTCGATCTCCACGCCCATACGTTCATCAATCGTCACCCCCACCCCCATACAACGCAACAGGGCGAGCATGGTGGTGATGTCATTCAGGTGGGGCATGTTGCGCAGCAATATCGGGCTGTCTGCCAATAAGGTGGCGGCGAGAATCGGCAGAGCGGCATTCTTTGAGCCGGAGATGCGAATCTCGCCGCTGAGCGGACCACCGCTCTTGATCATTAATTTATCCATTGGATACCTGGGCTAGGAGATAGGGCGTCGAATCGCTGGGCGATTATTGTTGCTGTTGCTGCTGCCATTCTTCCGGCGTAAATGTTTTCATATAATCCACTGCATGAACGCGGCCATCAGCAAACAATCCTGCCAAAGCGGCATAGACCAGTTGTTGCTTTTTAACGGTAGAAAGGCCAGTGAAGGCCGAACTGATAACAACCAGATTGATGTGATCTCCTTGTACACCAACCTGGACCTGACTGTCAGGGATACTGGCTTCGATCAGCGCTTTGATGTCTTCAGACTGCATAAATATATTTCTCAGGGCTCCTGGCCCGGTGACGTGAATCAAGGATAAGCAAGGGAGGGAATCTTACCGGAATGCGCCGGGCGGCGCATCCCGCATGTGCGAAGCCGGTCGCAATGACCGGCGAGACGCGAATTAAAACAGGATCAGGCTTCAGATAACCAATTGCTGATCACTTTATCGATGTCACCATCTTGCTTGGCGATAGCCTGGCTGAACTGG
The DNA here is from genome assembly GCF_051846955.1 of Cellvibrio sp. ARAG 10.3. Taxonomy (NCBI): domain Bacteria; kingdom Pseudomonadati; phylum Pseudomonadota; class Gammaproteobacteria; order Cellvibrionales; family Cellvibrionaceae; genus Cellvibrio; species Cellvibrio sp. ARAG 10.3. The sequence continues at coordinate 103,262 of NZ_JBPYCU010000007.1, read as the reverse complement.
CTACGGAAAGATTGACCCAGGTTAACACCATTGAGCGTTACGTTGATCAACTTCCATTCATTGGTCTTCTTGTTCAGGCGCATGCTGTAAGCCAAATGATGGACATTACCTTTGTCCGTTACCTCTTGCTTGACAGTGACTGCCGTGGGCCTGTTTGGATTGACGCTGACCGGCAGGATCTTGATATTACTGTCCGCATAGGCTGCGATACCTTTGGCATAAGATCTAACCAAGCCACTCTTAAACACTTCCGCAAATTGTTGCTTTTGTTCCTCAGTGGCTTTCTTGCCACTCTCACCCATCACGACGTAAGCGATAAAAGGAAAATCCACTACGCGCTCAAGAATGGCTTCCACCTCATTGAAATACGCTTCCGAGCTGGCTTTTTCGCCCGGGTTGGCCTTGGCTACGGCAAATAATTCTTGCGCGACTTCTTCAACCAATTCACGAGGATCTTTGACCTCCTTCTCTGCAGCGACCGCCTGGAAACTCAATACGAAACAGGCAGCAATTAACAACAAAGCGCCGGTTACCTTGTGCGATAAATAAGTCATCTGAATTCCTAACCTCATGTTGTCATACGGGAAATTGCCGGTAGGTAAGACTGCCATCAGCGCGATAAGTGCCCTGCACCTGTCGTCAGGATGAACAACGTTAATCCCCCGGCTGAAAATCTGGCCACGCACTATACCACTGGCCTCAGTAGGCGAAAACTCCGCCGCGCGGGAGCGCAAACGCCTACGGAGGGTGGCGGCAATCATTTACGCCGTTATAATGCCCGCTTGATTCACCCAGACCATCCAGCAGCGAGATCTCGCCCCGCATGACTCAATTCGACTTTATCAGCTCCGGGCTGCGCACCATCGATATCGAAGCAGGCGCCGTATCGGCCTTGCGGGAGCGACTGGACCAGGAGTTTATCAAGGCGTGCGAGATGATCCTGAGTTGCCGCGGACGCACTGTTGTCACAGGCATCGGTAAATCCGGTCACATTGCCCGTAAGATCGCCGCCACCTTGGCGAGCACCGGCTCACCGGCATTTTTTGTTCATCCCGGCGAGGCCAGCCATGGCGACCTGGGTATGATCACTAAAGACGATGTGGTGATCGCCATTTCTTATTCTGGCAATTCCAGTGAGATAGTCACTTTACTACCGCTGTTAAAACGCCTGGGGATTCCGATCATCAGCATGACCGGCAACCGTTTTTCCGTGCTGGGCGAAATAGCTGAGGCACACCTGGACATCAGCGTCGCCAGCGAAGCCTGTCCCCTGGCACTGGCACCCACCTCCAGCACAACAGCCACCCTGGTGATGGGCGATGCCCTGGCCATAGCGCTGCTGGAAGCACGCGGATTCACTGCTGAGGATTTTGCTTTTTCCCATCCCGGCGGAGCCCTGGGCCGCAAGCTATTATTGCGCGTCGCGGATATCATGCACGCCGGCGACAAGATTCCCCGCGTGGACGCTGACGCACCGTTATCCCAGGCGCTACTGGTGATGACAGAAAAAGGTTTTGGCATGACCACGGTGGTCGATAGTCAAAACACCTTACTGGGCATCTTTACTGACGGCGACTTGCGTCGCAGCATCGACCAGGGCGTCGATATCGGCAAAGCCATGATGCGCAACCTGATGAACCGCCACCCCAAAACCGTGCGCGATACGACACTCGCCGCAGAAGCACTGAAGATTATGGAAGACCGCAAAATTACCGCCCTGATTGTCGGCGACGAACAAAATCGCCCCATCGGAGTCGTACACATGCATGATATTTTACGTGCCGGCGTGATTTAACCCACCCCCGCTGCGCAAACTCATCAACCCGATTTATTTGCCCGAGAGCCCTGAATGACCCCGGATTTATTGGAACGCGCCCGCCGTATTAAATTATTGATACTCGATGTCGACGGTGTCCTCACCGATGGCAAACTCTACTTCAGCAATACTGGCGATGAACTGAAAACCTTCTGTACCCTGGACGGCCACGGCATCAAACTCTTACAGGGCAGCGGTGTGAAAGTAGCCATTATTACCGGGCGTACCAGCGCCCTGGTCGCCAAACGCGCCAAGGACCTGGGGATCGAATTGCTAATCCAGGGGCGGGAAGATAAATGGGTCGCCTTGCAGGAGAATCTGGACAACAGCATTTCCCTGGAAGAAGTTGCGTTCATGGGCGATGACTGGCCAGACCTCAGCGTGATGAGTCGCGTCGGCCTGGCACTGACAGTACCCAACGCCCATATAAGCGTGCTTGATCGCGCCCACTGGCAAAGTCAGTTTCATGGCGGCCAGGGTGCTGTACGCGAAGCTTGTGACCTGATCATGCAAGCGCAGGGCACCTTTGATGCAGCGCTTGCACATTACTTGCCAACACATCATTAACGGAGTGTCTCATGTCGCGCATTCCGCTGCCCTGGGTTGTTATTTCGCTGCTGGTGATCGGGCTGGTGGCTTTTTGGGATAAGTCGCCCACCGAACTTTTGGGCGAAGATATTGTGAGAAGTGCCAATTTCCCCCAAGCCTATATGACCGATATCGAGCTGCGCGAATATGATGCGGACGGCAACCTGCGCAATATCCTGACCACAGATACTGCCGAGCACTTCCAGATCAATCCAAACCTCCCGGGTCCAAATGATTACACCATGCTGACCCAACCGCGCATGTTGTTTAGTGAAAGTGCCGCTATTGCGCCCTGGCATCTCACGGCCAATGAGGGAAAAATTGATCAGAACGGCCAGTTGGTAACCCTGTTTAACGACGTGCGCGTTTATCAGCAATCATCGGAAGAAGGGCTCCTGGAATTACTGACCAGTGAATTGCGTATCAAGGCCAGCCAGCAATACGCCGAAACCGATAAAGCTGTTAAGATGCGCGCCCAACAAGGCCACCTCGACACGCTGGGCATGAAAGCTTACTTGGGTGAAGACCGCATCGAGTTACTTTCCAGGGTCCGAGGGACATATGAACCTCAATAACAATGTCAGATTTTCTATGATGGCGTGCAAACCGCTTGTATCAATATTCACTCCGTTACTCTGCGCCCTGTGGCTGTCGACACCGGCTCATGCACTGCCCAGCGACAAAGAACAACCCATCCATATCTCTGCTAACAGCGCTCAACTGGATCGCAAGCAACGGACCGCCACATACAGCGGCGACGTGAAACTGAAACAAGGCACACTGGAGATCAGTGCGGACCGGATCACTATCCATACCAACAACAAAGATGAAGTTGAAAAGATGGAAGCCCGCGGTACACCAGCGCGCTATCAACAAAAACCGGCCGAAAACCAGGCGACAATCACCGCCCAGGCCAACAGCATCCGCTACACCCTGACCGATGAGCATTTGTTACTGCTGGAAGATGCATTTCTGGAGCAGGAAAACGGCGCATCTATCAGTGGCAACCGCATTGATTACGATATTCGCAAAGAAATTATGAAAGCGGCGGGAAAAAACGATGCGCAGCAACCGCAGCGCATTGAGATCATCATCCCACCCCAAACCATCAATCAAGATTGAGTCGACCATGCCGACGCTGCAAGCCCAACACCTCGCCAAGAGCTACAAGAGCCGTAAAGTGGTTATTGATGTATCACTCGCCGTCACCAGCGGTACGATTGTCGGGTTGTTGGGCCCCAACGGCGCGGGCAAAACCACCTGTTTCTATATGATTGCCGGTCTGGTCAGTGCCGATGAAGGTCGCATCGTGCTGGACGGGAAAGACCTGACCCATCTGCCGATCCACGGCCGCGCGCGCGCCGGTATCGGCTACCTGCCGCAAGAAGCCTCGGTATTTCGCAAACTGACGGTGGCCGACAACATCATGGCCATCCTTGAAACCCGCAAAGACCTCAATCGCAAGCAGCGGCACGCGAAACTCGATTCCCTGCTCCAGGAATTCCATATCACCCATATCCGCGATAGCCTTGGCATGTCCCTATCGGGCGGTGAGCGGCGGCGGGTGGAAATTGCCCGGGCACTGGCGACCGAACCACAATTCATCCTGCTCGACGAACCCTTTGCGGGGGTTGATCCCATCTCCGTCAATGACATCAAACAGATTGTGCGCCACCTCAAAGATCGCGGCATTGGTGTGTTAATTACCGATCACAACGTACGCGAAACATTGGATATTTGCGAAACCGCCTATATCGTCAGTGAAGGTCACATCATCGCCGAAGGCGATGCAGAAACGGTCCTGAGTAATCACAAGGTCCGCGAAGTTTATCTGGGCGAAAATTTCCGCTTGTAACTTCAGGTGTATTCTGACAAATCACTTGACAAGCCATTAAATTTGTATAACAGGCACAAAGATTGCTAGGTGTTATTGCCTGCAAGACAAAGGCTGTCTAAACTCCACCTGAACAACATCATTTTTTTGGGGTTTAGTTCTACTTACGATGAAGCAGTCTCTACAGCTAAAACTCGGCCAACAACTGACCATGACGCCCCAATTGCAGCAGGCAATCCGCCTGTTGCAATTGTCGACCCTTGATCTGCAGCAGGAAATTCAGGAGGCCCTGGATTCCAACCCCATGCTGGAAATTGAAGAGGCTTATGACAGCCACACTCCCGCCGAGGCCGGTGACGGAGAAGACAGTGATTACCCTCGCCAACAGGAAGTGGCCGCAGAAGCCAACGCAGATCTTGATTCAGGTTTTAACGATAAAGATACCTTTGCCGACAAGGACAGCTACGCAGAAACGAGCTACAACGACACGGAAAGCTTTTCAGACAACGAAAGTTTTTCGGATAACGACAGCTACGTCGATAATGAGCCCCACACCGACTGGAATGAATCCATCCCCAATGAATTGCCGGTAGATACCAGTTGGGACGATGTGTATCAGTCCTCCCATACCAGCAACGCATCCTCCTACGATGGCGAAGATAACGACTTTGAAAGCCGGCGCGCCGTTACCGACTCCCTTTACGATCACCTGATGTGGCAGCTCAATCTGACCCCCATGTCAGATCAGGACCGCGTTATCGCCATGGCAATCATCGATGCGGTCGATCCCAGCGGTATGCTCTCTGTCAGCCTTACCGATATCTATGAAGGTTTGATCACTGAACTGGATGAGCTGGAACTGGACGAGGTGGTTGCGGTACAACATCGCCTGCAACAATTTGACCCCTGCGGGGTGTGCAGTCAGAACCTGTCTGAATGCCTGTTGGTACAACTACAACAATTCGCCCCGACTACGCCTTTTCTCGAACCGGCCAAGCTGATCGTCAAGCAATACCTGCCGCTGCTGGGCAGTCGCGATTACCGCCAATTGATGCGGCGCACCAAACTCAAGGAAAGCGAACTGGGCCAGGCGGTGGCGCTGATCCAGGGATTGAATCCGCGCCCGGGCGATATGATTGCGTCCGGCGACACCGAGTATGTGGTACCGGATGTCTTCGTGGAAAAGCGGGATGGCCGCTGGGTTGTCGAATTAAATCCGGATATTGCGCCCCGTCTGCGGATCAATACCGATTACGCCTCCATGGTAAAACGGGCAGACTCCAGTAGCGACAACACCTTTCTGAAAGACAACCTGCAAGAAGCACGCTGGTTTCTCAAAAGCTTGCAAAGCCGTAATGAAACCCTGCTTAAAGTTGCAAGTTGCATCGTGGAAAAACAACGCGGCTTCCTTGAGTACGGTGCCGAAGCAATGAAGCCGCTGGTACTCCACGATATCGCTGAAATTGTCGATATGCATGAATCCACTATTTCGCGGGTTACGACCCAGAAGTACATGCATACACCCCAGGGAATTTTTGAACTTAAATATTTCTTTTCCAGTCATGTGAGTACAGACAGCGGCGGCGAATGCTCTTCTACGGCGATTCGTGCCATCATCAAAAAACTGGTGAGCGCGGAAAATCCAAAAAAGCCTCTGAGCGACAGCAAGATCACCGAGCTCTTATCCGAGCAGGGAATCCAGGTGGCGCGACGCACCATCGCCAAGTATCGGGAATCATTGAATATCCCGCCGTCCAATGAGCGTAAAAGTTTACTATGACATCCTTTTTCTCCACTGCTAGGCTGATCAACATCGGGTATGCAGAAAGTGTTTTAGCACTATGCAGGAATCAATAATCGTGTCGCAAGGCAAGATTAAGCAACTGTCATAACGAAGAGGAAGTACTATGCAAATTACTATCAGCGGTCACCATCTGGAAGTTACCGAATCCCTCAAGGACTACGTCAACAATAAACTTGAGCGTCTCAATAATCATCACGACCGCATCACCAATACCCATGTGATTCTCTCGGTAGATAAATTGGAACAAAAAGCGGAAGCCACCGTGCATGTAAGCGGCAAGGATTTATTCGCCGATGCGACATCAGAAGATCTCTATGCCGCTATTGACCTGCTGACCGATAAGCTCGATCGGCAATTGATTAAACACAAAGAAAAAATGCGCAGCCATCGTTAATACATTATGCAAATACAATCTCTTCTCACCCCGGGCCGCACCTTGTGCGACATCGAGGGTGTCAGTAAAAAGCGTGTGCTGGAAATCCTTGCCAACACCATCGCCCAGGACATTCCCGCTATTGACGCCGACGATTTATTTCGTCGGCTGATTGCGCGGGAGCGACTCGGCTCCACGGGTATTGGCCACGGCATTGCCATTCCACACTGTCGGGTGGAAAACTATGACGGCGTCATCGGGGCCTTGATTACCCTCAACCAGCCCATCGACTTTGATTCCATTGACTCTGAGCCAGTGGATATTTTATTTGCCATGTTGGTGCCCGAAAATGCCCATGGCGAACATCTGCAAAACCTGGCGGCCCTCGCGGGCGCGCTCAATGACAGCGAATTTCGCGAGCGTTTGCGCGGTGCTGACAGCGACGCAGCCTTGTACGAGATAGCCATCAGCAAGGATTAATCAGCGGCATTGTAAACAAACAATGTCCGGCAGCCTCGGCGGATTGATGAATAAGTCACAGGAACCTACGCCCATGCATTTAGTGATAGTGAGTGGATTATCCGGTTCGGGTAAAAGTACCGCACTGCATGTTCTGGAGGATGTCGGCTTTAATTGCATCGACAATCTGCCGGTGAGCCTGTTGCCGGCGCTGGTTGCACAAATCCAGATTCACAAGGATGACACGCAGAAATTTGCCATTGGTATCGATGTGCGCAACGCCTGGCAGGATCTCAACATTTTTCCGATGATGATTGAGACACTGAAGGAAGCCCATGTACCGTTTCGCGTGCTATTCCTTGACGCACAACCTTCGGTGTTGATCCAGCGTTTCAGTGAAACGCGGCGCAAGCATCCCTTGAGCGATACCAACACCAACCTGGAAGAAGCCATTACCGAAGAACAAAACCTGCTGGAACCGATTCGTGATGCCGCCGATCTGGTGCTGGATACCAGCCATTTGAATCTGCATGAATTACGTGATTTGGTGAAAGAACGCGTGGTTGGCCGTAATGAATCCAATATGGCCATCCTGTTTGAATCTTTCGGTTTCAAACACGGCATTCCGGTGAATGCGGATCTGGTTTTTGATGCGCGTTGTTTGCCTAACCCCCATTGGAAACACAACCTGCGCCCTCTGACCGGCAAGGATCAGGACGTCATCGATTTTCTTGAGGAGCAGGATTCCGTTGAGGAAATGTACGAGGATATCGAGCGCTATCTCACCCGCTGGCTACCGCGCTACCAGGCCAATAATCGCAGCTATATTACGATTGCCATCGGCTGCACCGGTGGACAACATCGCTCGGTCTACCTGAGTGAACGGTTACAAAAACATTTCAACCGATTTTATAACGATGTACAGGTCCGGCACCGAGACATCAATAAACACAAGAAAGCGTGATGTCCTTTTATGCTCATCGAACAAGTGACTATCATCAACAAACGCGGCCTGCATGCCCGCGCGGCCGCCAAGCTGGTAACCACAGCAATGCCGTTTGAGGCGCGCATCCAGGTGCGTGTTGCTTCAAGCACATGTGAGAACCACTGGGTTGATGCCAAGAGTGTTATGTCATTGATGCTCCTGGCAGCCACCCAGGGTACGGATATCGAGGTCCAGGCCGACGGTCACGACGAAGCCTGTGCGATGGAAGCGATCCTGAAGCTCATCACCGAGCGCTTTGAAGAAGACGAATAACCACCGATTCCTGTTGTTATTTGCCCGGCTTTTACCTAACCTAGCTGCCCTTTTTAATACCCACCGCAGATTGACAAGACCATGGTTTATTCATACGACGACATCAATCCCGACGACTACATCCGCAGCAAGTCGCAAGCCAAGCGCGAGATGACCGCGCTGCAGGAGCTGGGTGAAAAGCTGGTGGAGTTAAACGATAACCAGTTGGCCCAAATCCCCATCGAACCCAAATTGATGGAAGCCATCCTCGAAACCCGCAAGATGGTTCACCGCGAAGCCCGGCGGCGCCATTTACAGTACATCGGTAAATTGATGCGCACGACAGATCATGGGGCGATTCAGCAGGCTTATGATCAACTACAAACCAAAAGTGACCGTTATATTCATCGCCAGCATCAGGTGGAACGCTATCGGGATCTGTTGATTGGTGGTGATAATCAGGCGTTACAGGAATTTATTCAATTACATCCCGGCGTGGACGTCCAACACCTGCGCCAATTAATTCGTGTTGCGCAAAAAGAAGCAGCGGAAAATAAACCGCCCGCCAGCGCACGCAAATTATTTCGTTATATCCGCGAACAAATGGAAGCCCACGATCACTGATTAGCGCACCGGCTTTCGCCAGAATCTGTTCTACTCCTGCACAAAAAAAGCCGGATGGTAAGTGACGTACCCTTGCGGGGTTGGCTGGCAAAACGCCAGGGCGAGGAAATATTCCGGCGGCACATCCTGATAGACCAATTCCGGCAAATGCCGAAAGCCAAAATACTGGTAGTAATCCGGATCGCCCATGACCACGCACCCCTTCGCGCCGGCAGATTGCAGTGTGTGCAATCCCTGTTGGATGAGCGCCCTACCGATACCACGCCGCTGATACGCCGGCATTACCGAAACCGGCCCCAGTCCGTACCAGTGTTGACCGCCGTCAGATATCTCAACCGGCGAAAAGGCCACATGGCCCACCACCAGTTCATCATCCCATTGTGCAACCAGCGATAAGGTCATGGCGTTAGCGGCGCGCAGGGCATTAACGATGAGCTGTTCCTTGTGGTCACTGAAAGGATGATCTTCAAACGCTGCCTGGGTTAAACGAAAGATGGTGTCGATATCTGCGTGTCGTTCCTGACGAATCAACATGGCTTATCCTCCAACGCTGCGAGCCATTTCATTATGCCAACATGACGATTTATCACGCACTAACGGGACTTCGGGGTGTTATCCGGTGCGGAAACATCCTCTTGCCCTCCCTCACCCTGCGGAGAGTCCGTCAATGTATCGCCATTTTCAGTTACGCTATTGCGCAGGCTGGTTTCACTTTCAAACAAACGGTCAAATTTCATCTCTGGCTCATCCCAACTGCCGCGAATGCGGTAACTGATACTGGTCGCCTGGTCCACCTGCTTTTTAAAGATCTTGCTGATCACGTATACACCAGCCGCAGCCGGCAGCCCGGTTGCCAAGGCGGCGAGAAAAGTCAGGTTACCGGCCACAGGTAAGGTGGCCACCAAACGGGAATCGATTGTCTCGTTCACCAGGTCAATACTGCCAGCCATTTGCAACCGGCTGGAGGGGCTGCTCATTTGCAGGGGCTCGGTGAAGATGAGTTTTCCGGCATCGAAGGTAACGCTGCCGCGCAGCTCGTCATAGGCAAGACCGCTTTTATACAGATCCGAGAAGTCCATGCGCAGACGACGCGCCAGGGTATCAAAATTAACCAGTGCCACCAGTCGCAAAAACCCATCGCTGCCGACGCTGGGATTGCGTTTAAAGCGCCCATCTTCCATCAATAGATTTACCCGCCCATTCAGACTCTTTAACGCCACCTGGTGCGGCGAACCCGGCCAGGATAAATCCACTTCATACCGGGCCGTGGTACTTTCGAGGATGTCCGGTTTTTCCCATTGGCGCATTACGTCGGCGATATCACCCGCACTCAGGAGCCCGACAAAACGCGTGCGCGCTCCATTTGCACCCTTGTGCCAAAACAATTGTGCGCCTGCCGGGTTATCGCCTTCCGCCGTGGATACTCCACTGACGGTAATCCCCCGGATATTGCCGCGAATATTATTGAATACCGCCCCCTGCGCATTGGGACGCAGTTGCACCGACCAATTCCCGTAGTTGCTGTTTTCGTAATGCAGCTCCGCAATACTGATATCGGCGCTGGGTAGGTCGCGCGGGTCGAACTCTGCCTCAATGCTGTCCAGGTCATCCGCCGACTCACCGAGCATGGCGCGTCCCAGATGCAGGTATTGCAACTCGACGGTGATGGGCAAACGCTGATTCTGCGGCAAGCGCACCTGACCCGCCAGCATCGGGTTGCTGAACGCCAGGTGCCAGGCATCTGCACGCGGTTGAATCTGCAAGGCCAGGTTTTCCAAAGACAAGGGGCCGAGTTCATGTTTGCCCAGGGTAATATCAGCCAGGAAGGGTAAACCGGCCACTAAAGTCGGGTCAGGCTTTTGCAGCGGTGGTGAGGGTGTTGATGGAGGCGGCGTTGCGACTGGGCCGCTATGCTCGAACACCTCTTCCATCGGTACTATTCTGGTCGCAGCAGACACCTTGGGCACGATCTGGTCGGTGTAGCGCAGGTAGCGTTCCTGTACGCTTTGCCATTGCGCCAGGTTAAATTCAGGCAAATATCCGTTGAGCAAAAAACGTCTTTCGCGAGGCAGCACAGCCGGGCGCGCGAGAGCAACATTAGCGTTGAGCAAATGGCTGCCCTCGCGCTCCAGTTTGAATAAAGCTTGGACGGCATGATCCGGAAGTGCCAAGGTCTCTTTGGCAAGTCCTTCAGATACCGTCGCCGCTGCACCGTCCGGCATAGCGTAATTCACATCAATCAGCGATGTGCGCTGGTGAATATGAAGGTTCACCCCCAATGCGCGCTGCTGCTCGGGCGGCTTTCCATAGGGCGCTGGCAAATCGACAGCCACACCCTCGAGGTTGCTCCGGACCTGAATACTGGCCAGTCGCCGGTCAGGCGCAGCCTTTATGGTGAGCTGCTCGTTAGCTGTTTCTCCAGGCGCGGCTACATCTCCAGATGCATCTGGTTTATCGGGCCGGACAGCGGGACGATGGATAATTTCGATGCGTGCATCGTAAGGAATCTTGCCGTCCAGGAAGAGTAACTCGGGGCGCTTGCTCCACTCCGCCAGACGCTGGTGCTTGACGCTGCCTTTGACGTCGATAAGCGTCTTTCTGTCGGTGTCGCTGTCGATGTTATCGAGCTCGACGCGTACGGATTCTTCAAATAACCGCCCGGTCAGGTTGCGGCTGCTTAACCCGCTCCGGCTCGAATAGGTGATACGCCCCTGCACAGTCTCTATCGCCAGGTCGTAATCCTGCAAGGTAAAGGTCGGCACATCCAGATCGACATCAACGCGCTGATAGGCCCCCTCGCCCGATCCGCCCAGGGGAACGGCGATATCCAGGTGTGCCAGCATGTCTCCAGTGACGTCCCAGCGATCCATATTGTCACCAACATACTGACGCAACCGGCCTTCGCGCAACGCCCGTAACCCATCGCTGGCCATGCCACTGATGGCGCCTTTTACCCGTAAAATGGAGCCTTGCCCGTTGGGAAGGGGACGGGATTGCACATGGGTCTGCTGCAGGTGACTGCTGTAGATCTTGCCTTCACTCACAGTAGCATCGACATAGTTATCGTTGACCAGCAAACGTCCGCGCAAATCGCGCAGGGGTGGCCAGCCGTCCTGGTAATTCAACTCCGCGTTGTGGATGTCGAGATACAACTGATGGCTGCGGGCCATGGTGTTTTTGGTATTCAGCGTGCCGCGATAGACAAAGCCAACCTCATTGACCATGCCGTTGTTATGCTCGCCAATACTCTGCTTTAACCAGGACAACAGGGTCTGCGGTAAGACGGCCGGGGTATATTTGGGGTAATGTCCCGCGGCAATCTGGCGCGCGCCGATTTGCAGGTATAGATCAATGTCACCGCTGTTGCGCTGCCAGGGGATAGCGAGCCACATATGCCCGTTAACCTGCTCTTCGCCGTTGCGAAAGCTGAGCTCACCGCTGTTGACATAGATCTGGTTATTCTCCGGCTGCAATGACCAGGCCACCTGCCCCTGCGCCGTCTCAAACGCCATGGGCGCCGCGTAGGTGGGGATGTAATGCATGCTGAATCCCTGCCGGCTATCGAGATTGATAAAACCACCCCGTTGATCCGCCTGTACAAAACCATCCACCTGCCGCAAGGCCGGCACGCCCCGCCATGCGTCCACCCCCACCTGATGAACATTGGCTTGCAACTGCCAGGCCTTTGGCGCATCCAGCGGTACACTTACCTGAAGGTTGCGCAGTTCGCCCTGAGGGTTGAGGGTGAGCAATATGTCCTGCAAATTGCCGTCGCCGAATGCGCCAGCGTCATCCAGAATTCGCGTCCAGCGCTGTAAATCCAGGGCATCACTCTGCAATAACACCGGTCCTTCCATGCTCGGGGCCGAGGCCGAGATGTTTAATGCGTCAATGCGGGTTTCGTTAACGTCAGCGCGAATATTTTGCAGGGCCAATTGCCACCCGCCCTGGCGTAACCAGTGACCGTTCACCTGGGTGGTAAAGCTGGCTAATTCCAAACGACGATCCAGCACCGGCAAAGACAAGGTTTGTAAACCGAGGCTGCCGCTCAGGTTAAAGCCTTCGCTGTTCTCTCGGGTGCTGAACCACAAGCGGGCATCCAGAGAGCCATCACTGCGCCATTGCCAGTCATCAATGCCGGGTAACAGCAAGGCGCCGGCAGCGGCCAACGGCTCACTGGTGGGAAACTCATCCAACTGCAAATAACCGCGTGCCCTGAACCGATTTTGATTGCGAGGATCTCCTTGCGCCTCCATAACGAGGGTGACAGCGTTCATGTGCTCTTCCACATCAACCTGGAGCGAGAGGCGATGAAAGTTGCCTTTGTTTTCCAGCCTTACGGAAGGCGAATCCAGGGCGATTTTGTGACCATCGAGAAACGTGAAATCAAGGTGGGTTTGATGGAGTTCAATATGGGTGGAGAGCAACAGCATATCGAACAGGGCATCCAGTTGGGCCGCCTCCTGGTCCTCCCGGGCCTGAAAACGCAGCCCCGGCAGTTGCCAAAAACCCTCAGGCGTCTGCTCAAATGCCAGCGCTGCCTGGTGGACGTTGATACCGCCCCACACCAGGCGGAAATTCAATAGCGAACTGATCAGGTCCAGCCGCATACGCGCTTTTTGCAAGGTCAGGATGGGCTCCTGCGCCTGGCTGGCAATGCGGATGTCACTCGCATCCACCACCGGTTTAAGCCCTTCCCAGTTAGCGCTGATCGCCCCGATATGAACGTCGGCATTCAGGCGCTGGGACAGGTAGTCGCTCAGCTCCTGCGGATATTCGCTCAACAGGTGCGAAAAGCTCCGCCCACACTGCACCAACACCGCCAGACTGATCAGGACGATGGCGCACAGCGTGTAAAACTTTTTCACCAGATAGCGAAGCACGCGGGTCATTCGACAGTATTCAATTCCAGGTATTAACAGGTTTGCACACAAGCCGCCGGGCGTTATGCGTGCACGTAAAAACTACCCCCTCAGTCCAGCGCAACGTGCACCTAGACCAACACAATGTCGTATTGCTCCTGGGTAAACAGAGTCTCTACCTGAAACTCGATGGTGCGCCCGATAAAGGCTTCAAGGTCCGCCACATAAGCGGCTTCCTCATCCAGCAGGCGATCCACCACCACAGCAGATGCCAGCACCAAAAACTTTTCGTTGTTATAGGTCCGCGCCTCACGCAGGATTTCGCGAAAGATCTCATAGCAGACTGTCTCCGCCGATTTGACCTGTCCTCGTCCATGGCATACCGGGCAGGGTTCGCACATCATCTGCCCGAGGGATTCGCGGGTTCGCTTGCGCGCCATCTCGATCAGCCCCAGCTCCGACACACCGGTAATGCGGGTTTTGGCGTGATCTTTCTCCAGGGCTTTCTCGAGCGTGCGCAACACCTGCCGCTGATGCTCCGGGTCCTGCATATCGATAAAGTCCAACACGATGATGCCACCCAGATTGCGCAGACGCAGTTGACGGGCGATAGCGCTGGCGGCTTCCAGGTTGGTCTTGAAGATGGTTTCTTCCAGGTTGCGATGGCCGACAAACGCCCCGGTATTCACATCCACCGTGGTCATGGCCTCGGTCTGCTCGATAATCAGGTAACCGTTGGATTTGAGCGGTACGCGGGTGTCCAGTGCGCGGCGGATTTCCTCCTCCACACCGTAGAGATCCAGCAGTGGCCGCCCATCGGTATAGCACTCAATCAGTTCCACCAACTGCGGATAATAATTGGCGGCAAAGTCGCGCATCTGCTTCCAGCTGAGGCGCGAATCGACCCGAATTTTTTCCAGCGGCGCCCGCGCCAGATCACGCAACGCGCGCAGGTACAGCGGCATGTCTTCATGGATCACCGCCGGGGCATCGACCGTTGGCTGTTTGGCACTCAAGTCTGCCCAAAGTTTCTGCAAGAAAGGGATGTCCGCCACGATGGATTCAATATCCACCCCTTCCGCCACCGTGCGCACAATAAACCCGCCACTGACGCCAGAGGCTTGGGCGGCAGCTTCCACGCCCTGCCGCAGCCGCTCCCGCTCCTGCTCGTCATCAATACGTGTCGACACGCCGATGTGCAGACTATTAGGCATATACACCAGATAGCGTGACGACAACGTCAGGTGTGTTGTCAGGCGTGCACCTTTGGTACCGATGGGGTCTTTAGCGACCTGGACCAACAAGGTTTGCCCGTCGCGCACCAGGGTGCGGATATCCGGCAGGTCGTGGCGACGCGACTCCCCTTCCGGTGGTTCGGGAATCATGTCGGCTACATGGATAAAACCCGTGCGGCCCAGGCCTATGTCCACAAATGCCGCCTGCATACCCGGCAGCACACGTACTACCTTGCCTTTATAGATGTTGCCGACGTAGCCCTTGCCATGGCTGCGCTCGATGTACAGTTCCTGTACCACACCGTTTTCCACCAGCGCTACCCGTGTTTCCACCGGAGAGACGTTGATCAGTATCTCTTCACTCATCAAGTTGATCCTTAACCGGCTGCCACCAGGGCACACCAAAGATTTGCATTAATTCCACGGTCGCCTCAATGGGTAAACCCACCACGCCGCTGTAGCTGCCCCGCAAACTACTGACAAAGACGGCACCCAAGCCCTGGATTGCATATGCACCGGCCTTATCGCAAGGCTCCCCGGAAACCCAATAATCATTAATTTCATCATCGCTCAATGGACGAAATTCAACCTCTGTCACCGATAGCCTGCTGTGCGACGCCTCACGGTTCGTGAGCGCCACCGCCGTCATCACCTGGTGTGTGCGACCCGATAGCTGCTTTAACATCTCACGGGCATGGGCTTTATCCTGCGGCTTTTCCAGTATCGCCCCGTCACAGACCACAATGGTGTCAGCGCCCAGCACCGGCAACTCGGGCAAGCCTAATGCCTGCATAACCGTCACACCCGCAAGGGATTTTTCCTGTGCCAAACGCTGGACGTACTCCTCAGGCCGTTCTCCTGCGAGCGGCATTTCCGGCACATCAACTTGCAGCACACTGTGGTTAACACCGATCTGGTTAAGCAGCTCCCGCCGCCGGGGCGAGCGTGACGCCAGGTAGAGATGAGATGTAGCAGCCATCAACTGAACAACCCCTGAATGGTGAGAAAGTGAAGCAAAAGCCTGTGGTTATTTATCATCGTAATCCCAAGCCGCCAGCGGTTATTGGACCGCCTCAGGCGATGCGATAGCGTCGGCGCACCGCCTCCAACCAAAGGTAGCAGATAGGCCAGAAGCACGCGCTGGCAAACGCCGGGTACAAAAACATAATGCCACTCAATGGCCTGCCGCTCATGGCCTGCACCCAGTTGTCCGTCAATTGGGCAATACCCACTAATACAAACACCCAGCAAGATTGTTTCCAGAGGGAGTAATTGCGTACCCGTTGATAAGACAGAAGACAGATATAGGCCACAATAACCAGTGCCAGACCATGCTGGCCAAAGGGCACACCTTCCAGTAAATCCTGGAATAAACCGAGCAATATCAGGAGTATCAGGCTGGTGCGCAGCGGCAAGGTAAAAATCCAGTAAATGGCGACCATGACCACAAACTCGGGGCGCCACCAGCGCCATGACAACGGCAGAGGGTAGACAGCAAGTAACAGCGCCAACACAAAGGTTGCGGCAATAACGACCTGGGCATGGTATCTGGCCGGCAACATCAGGGGGTATTGTCCCGAGAATCAAAGACCAGCAGAACATGACGGCTGCGATCCAGACGGGCCATCGGACGGGCAATTACCGTGGCGAATGCCTGGCCGGGATCGCGCACAACGCTTTCGACTTCCGCGACCGGGTAGCCCACTGGAAAGCGCTTGCCCAGGCCAGAGCTGACCAGCAAGTCGCCTTCCCGAATATCAGTGGTATTGGAGACGTGCCGCAGACGCAGACGGTTAAGATCACCCGTGCCTTCCGCTATGGCGCGCACACCGTTGCGGTTCACTTGCACGGGTAAGGCGTGGGTGGCATCCGAGATCAACAGCACCCGACTGCTGTGTTCACTGACCTCAATAACCTGCCCCATCAGGCCAAAAGCATCCAACAACGGTTGACCCTCAAAGACACCTTCGCTGGCGCCACGATTGATCACCACCGTGTGGCTCAAGGGATTGGGAGACACACCGATCAACTCGGCCACCAGCACACTGTCCTGCAAGATATCGGTGGCGTTCATCAGTTGGCGCAGGCGCACGTTTTCAGCAGCCAGGGCGGCCATCTGCTGGAGTTTGCGCTGATGGATAAGCAATTCGGTTTTGAGGGTTTCGTTTTCAAGCGCCAGGTCGCGCCGGGAAACAAAGGTGTTCTGGCGCCAAACATCAAGGCGATGCGGTATGTCGGTAAGTTTGTAGAAAGGCACGGCCAGGACACTGAGTTGCTGACGCACCGGCGTCAACCAATTGGTGTAGATGCTGATAAAGATCAGGGCGATCATCAGCACAATAAATATTAATGCCCGCGACGTCCCCGCAGAACCTTTTGTGAACAGAGGTTTAATGGCAAGTTCTCCCGTTTAGCGAGGGAGCGGTAATCCGGCACCGCCCCAAGACAACAGGTTATAGGAATTGGAGGCCGACAATCGTACATACACCTGAGACATGATCATCGGTGAGCATTATTGATCAGGACGACAAGAGGTCGATACGCTTGTCATTCATCTCCATCGCCATACCGCCGCCACGGGCGACGCAGGTCAGTGGGTCATCGGCAATGATAAAGGGGAGCCCGGTTTCGTTGGATAACAAGCGGTCAATATCGCGCAGCAACGCGCCACCGCCAGTCAATACCACACCACTTTCCGCGATATCAGAGGCCAATTCCGGCGGTGATTGCTCCAGAGCACTCTTCACCGCCTGGACAATACCGGCCAGTGGATCTTGCAAGGCTTCCAATACTTCGTCACTGTTCAGGGTAAAGCTGCGCGGTACACCTTCCGCCAGGTTGCGGCCGCGCACATCAATCTCGCGCATCTCGCTACCGGCAAAGGCACAACCGATTTCCTGTTTGATACGTTCCGCCGTGGCATCACCGATAACACTGCCGTAATTGCGACGAACATAATTGACGATGGCTTCGTCAAAACGGTCACCACCGATACGCACAGAATCAGAATAAACCACACCATTCAGGGAGATAACCGCAATTTCTGTGGTGCCACCGCCGATATCCACCACCATGGAACCACTGGCTTCTGCCACTTTCAAACCGGCACCGATAGCGGCTGCCATGGGTTCTTCAATCAGGCGCACTTCACGGGCACCGGCACCCATGGCCGATTCGCGAATCGCACGTTTTTCAACTTCGGTAGAGAGACAGGGAACACTGATCAGGACGCGGGGACTGGGGCTGAACCAACTGTTTTCGTGAACTTTGCGGATAAAGTGTTGCAACATTTTCTCGGTGACCTGAAAGTCGGCAATCACCCCGTCTTTCAGCGGACGAATAGCGGTGATGTTGCCGGGGGTACGACCGAGCATGCGTTTGGCTTCTGCACCGACGGCTTCCACAATCTTGTGACCGTTATGATGGCGGATGGCAACCACCGAGGGCTCGTTGAGTACGATGCCGCGTCCGCGAACGTAAATCAGGGTATTGGCAGTGCCGAGGTCAATGGAGAGATCGTTGGAAAAAGCTCCGCGCAGGTGTTTTAACATGAGTTGACGAGACCTTAATATTCTGTATCTGCAACCTCTGCCGGGCGCACCTCAATTATGTAAACTGATCTTGCGCCTGCCGATAGTCAATGCAGTTATCTAATAAAAATCGTTGGGTAAAAAATCCGGGGCCAGTCGGTTAACTGACGTTCATCCAGAACTTGAATTTGACCGAACCAGCCTGAATAAATTCGCCGAGGGAGCAGCAATTATTTTTGTCCGCCGCCCATTATTTTTCCGGTTGACAAACAAAATCTGCGAAGTGCTCACAGGTGCTGGCACTCTATCAACGAGAGGGATTTAGGGCAAGGCGCAAATGTGATAAGTTTAGCGCCCATTTTGACAAGATGCGTTTTTTTCTCACGTTATTCGACCTTTTTAACGAATAGTTAGCGGTCGACGTTCTCTGGAGTGAACCTGACAATGGCTGTAGACCGTTCCGATATCGCAAAACTGGCTGAGCTGGCGCGCATCGCTATCTCTGAAAATACCGCTGACCAGGTGGCCAACAGCATCTCTGATGTCCTCGCTCTGGTTGACCAATTGCAAGCCGTCAATACGGATGGTGTTGTCCCCATGGCTCATCCGCTGGACGCAATCCAACGCCTGCGCGCCGATGAAGTGACCGAGTCCAACCAACGCGAACGCTTTCAGGCCATTGCCCCGGCAACCCAGGATGGCCTTTACCTGGTCCCCCAGGTGATCGAATAAACCCTTACAGACCCAGCCTGCTGGCAAGCTTTGCCAGTCCATGAACGACCAGGAATTTTTGCAATGCACCAATTCACCATTGCCGAGTTGACCCAGGGCCTGCGCCGCAAGGACTTCTCCAGTACCGAACTTACCCAACATTATCTCGACCGTATCGCGCGGCTGGATAACACCTACAACAGCTACATTACCGTTACCCCGGAGTTGGCGCTGGCACAAGCTGCCGCCGCCGATAAACGTCTGGCGGCCGGTGATGCGCCGGCATTATGCGGTATCCCTATCGCGCATAAAGATATCTTCTGTACCACCGGCGTGCGCACCAGTTGCGCGTCGAAGATGCTCGACAATTTTATCGCGCCCTACAACGCCACCATCGTGGAAAATTACCTGGCGGCCGGCGTGGTGATGTTGGGTAAAACCAACATGGATGAATTCGCCATGGGTTCATCCAATGAAACCAGTTACTACGGTCCGGTGAAAAACCCTTGGGCAACAGATTGTGTTCCCGGTGGTTCATCGGGTGGTTCCGCCGCTGCCGTGGCCGCACACCTTGCGCCGGGCGCAACCGCCTCCGATACCGGTGGCTCCATTCGCCAACCCGCAGCCCTGTGTGGCCTCACCGGTATCAAGCCGACCTATGGCCGGGTGTCGCGCTGGGGCATGATTGCGTTTGCCTCGAGCCTTGATCAGGCCGGCACCCTGACCCGCACTGCCGAAGATGCGGCCTTGATGATGAATGACCTGGCCAGCTTCGATCCGAAAGATTCCACCTGCGTTGAACGCGATGTACCGGATTACACTGCTGACCTGAACAATCCCCTGACTGGTCTCAAGATTGGTGTACCCAAAGAATATTTTGGTGAAGGGTTGAATCCGCAAACTGCCGCGCATGTAGAAGCCGCCATCAAGGTGTACGAAAAGTTGGGCGCGACGATTCACAGTATCAGCCTGCCCCACACGCATCTCGCGGTACCGGCTTATTACGTAATTGCGCCAGCGGAGTGTTCAGCCAATCTGTCGCGCTTTGACGGTGTACGTTACGGCTATCGCTGTGAAAACCCGAAAGACCTCGCCGATCTGTACAAGCGCTCGCGGGCGGAAGGTTTCGGCGATGAAGTGAAGCGCCGCATTTTAGTAGGCAGCTATGCCTTGTCTGCCGGTTATTACGATGCCTACTACAGCAAGGCACAAAAAGTCCGCCGCCTGATCAAGCAGGATTTCGTGGACGCTTTCACCCAGGTGGACGTGATCCTCGGCCCGACCTCGCCTTCGCCCGCCTTTGCTTTTGGTTCCAAGACCAAAGATCCGGTGGCCATGTATCTGGAAGATATCTATACCATCGCCACCAACCTGGCGGGGCTGCCCGGGTTGTCGATTCCCTGCGGCATGGTGGACAACAAGCCGGTGGGCCTGCAGTTGATTGGCGATTATTTTGCTGAAGCCCGCTTGCTGAATGTGGCACACCAGTTCCAGCAATCCACTGACTTCCATCAACAGACCGCACCGGGTATTGAGTAACACGGCGAAAGCCTTACGCGGAATCGAACGAGCAGAACCGAACAAGAGAGCATCAAGATGCAATGGGAAACTGTTATTGGCCTGGAAGTGCATGTGCAACTGGCCACCAAAACCAAAATTTTTTCCGGCGCCAGTACGGCGTTCGGCGCTGAGCCAAACACCCAGGCCTGCGCGATCGACCTGGCAATGCCTGGCACCTTGCCGGTAGCGAATGCCGAAGCCTTTCGTTTTGCCACCATGTTTGGCCTGGCCGTGAATGCGGAGATCGGCAAGCGGTCGATATTCGAGCGCAAAAATTATTTCTATCCCGACCTGCCCAAGGGCTATCAAACCACACAGCTGGCTGAGCCTATCGTTGGCCCCGGTTATGTGGATCTGGAGTTGGAAGGCGGGCGAACCAAACGCGTGCGTATTCACCACGCGCACCTGGAAGAGGATGCGGGTAAATCCTTGCACGAAGATTTTGCTGGCATGAGCGGTATCGATTTGAACCGTGCGGGTACGCCCTTGATTGAGGTGGTTACCGAGCCGGACATGCGCAGTGCGGAAGAAGCGGTGGCTTTCGCGAAGAAACTGCATTCCATTGTGACCTCGCTGGAAATCTGTGACGGTGAAATGTCACAAGGTTCCATGCGCTTTGACGTTAACATCTCCATCCGCCCCAAGGGATCGGACAAACTCGGCACACGCACCGAAACCAAAAACCTCAATTCATTTAAATTTATGGAAGAGGCTATTGAACTGGAAGTCGAGCGGCAGATTGATGTGCTGGAAGACGGCGGCAAGATCACTCAGGAAACGCGCCTGTATAACGGCGACACCAAAAAAGCGCGCTCCATGCGCAGCAAGGAAGACAGCAATGATTACCGCTACTTCCCCTGCCCGGATTTGTTGCCGGTGATTCTCGATGATGAATATATCGAGAATGTACGCAAACAAATGCCGGAATTACCGGAAGCCAAGCGTGCACGTTTTGTAGAACAGTATGGTTTGGGTGATTACGATGCGGGCCAGTTGACGGCGGATAAATTTACCGCGGCATTCTTTGAGGCTTCAGTAAAAGTGTCCGGTGAGCCGAAACTGACAGCGAACTGGATCATGGCGGATCTGGGTGCTTACCTGAATCGTACCGAGCAGCGTATTGATAAGTCGCCGGTCACGCCGGCGCTGTTGGCGGGATTAGTCGTGCGCGTTAAGGATGGCACCTTGTCGAGCAAGATTGCGAAGCAGGTATTCGAGGCGATGGCTAACGGTGAGGGTGAGGCGGATAAGATTATCGAAACCAGGGGTTTGAAGCAGGTTTCGGATACGGGTGCGCTGGAGAAGATGATTGATGAGGTGTTGGCGGGTAATGCGGCGCAGGTGGAGGGTTATCGTGCTGCGGATGAGGCCAAGCGTGGCAAGATGCTGGGGTTCTTTGTTGGCCAGGTGATGAAGGCGAGCAAGGGGCAGGCGAATCCGCAGGCGTTGAATGAATTGTTGGTTAAAAAATTGAATAGTTAGTGTGCGCGGTCAGTGGGTGCAGGGGTTCACGACACGCCGTGAACCCTTCCCTGGGGGCTCAGCGCCAACATCCATGTTGGCGATGGTCGTGAACCCCTGCACCCACCGCCCGTAGCAACTTTTTACCACTGGAAGACATCATGAGCTTACGCAAAGACAAAGAAAAAGTACTGGGTGAAATCTTCGACGAAGCCCGTATCAGAACCTTTCTGGATTACACCGCTCCGGCGGGCGTTAATGCGGATTATCATTTATTGGAAAAAGCTTATCGCGGTATGCGCGGTGAAAACTTTGAGACGTTTGTAAAACTGTTTGTTGAAGCCGGTAAAGACCTGAATGCGGTCGGCCCGGAAGGCAAAACGTTTTTGCAAGTGATCAAGCCCCATCGCAACAGCGAGGAATATGTCACCGCACTTGAAAAAGCCGGCGCTCATTAATCGTAGGTCGGATTAGCGCAGCGTAATCCGACACATCACTCTCCCAAAATAAAAACACAATGAACCCTCCCCGCCCAACACCTGCATTTTGGCTGACGCTTTCACTGGCGTGTGCTCTCTTGGTGTTGGGTATATTTTCTTCACCCGATAATAATCCTTTGGAGTTGGATCGCTTGCGTGTTGTGCAGGGCGAGTGGTGGCGGTTGTTGTCGGGGAATCTGGTGCATTATGGGTTGTATCATCTGCTGATGAATCTCGCTGCGCTGTTGGTGTGTGGGTATGTGTTTTTCATGCGTTGTAGCCTGTGGCTTTACAGCGGTTTATTGTTGTTCAGCGGGCTGTGTGTGGGGCTGGGGGTTTATTGGGGGAATCCGGAGTTTGCGGTTTACCGGGGGCTATCGGGTGTGCTGCATGGATTGATTGTGTTTGGTTTCTTGTTGAGTTTTCGCCAAACGCCGTGGATTAACGGGGCTGGGTTGCTGTTGGTGATTGGTAAGTTGATCCATGAACAAAGCGCTGCGTATCAGGCGACAGATCTCCAGCAACTCTTGCCGGTTCCGGTGGTCGTAGATGCGCATTTGTATGGTGCTGTCAGCGGTGTGGTGTTTGCATTGGGCTATGCTGCTGTGCATATTTTTCGCCACCGCTCCACTCACTGATCAGGGATACGCTTTATGCTTAACGGAAATCCTGCTAACGCTTTGCATTATCTGACGCGCGGTGCCGGTTTGTTGGTGCGTCCCGGTTTAAAGCGTTTCGTGCTGGTACCCTTGCTCGTGAACCTGGTGTTATTTGTTGTAGCAACTATCGCGCTGATTCATGTGTATCGCGATTTGTTGACTCAACTGGTGGAGTGGATGCCGGAGTGGCTGGCGTTTGTGGCGTGGATTTTATGGTTGCTGTTCGCTTTTTTATTATTGGTGGTGTACGGCTATACCTTCAACATTATTACCAATCTGGTGGCAGCGCCTTTTTACGGTATCCTCGCCGAAAAAATCGAGCAGGAACTGACAGGCAAGGAGCCTAAGCCGGAGAGCTTGTCCGCATTAATTCCGCGCACCCTGGCCAGGGAATTAACCAAACTCTGGTATTTTGTGAGCCGCGGTTTTCTCGTACTACTGGTGTTGGTTGTCTTGTGGTTTATTCCGGTGGTGAATCTTGCTTCGGCGTTGATCAGTGTATTGTGGGCCGCCTGGTGTATGTCGGTGCAATACATCGATTACCCGGCCGATAACCATCAATTGGAATTCCGCGAGATGCGCCGCCGATTAAATACCGAGTCACTCACCAGCTATACCTTTGGTGGCCTGGTGATGGCCGGCAGCATGATACCTTTGGTCAATATTTTTATGATGCCAATTGCTGTTGCCGGCGCGACAATTTATTGGGTGGAAGAGTTATCCATCAAAGAGCTATCCACCAAAAAAACCTAGTCAGTAACTTCTTCATCATCACCGACCACCATGCCACCGCTGGACTCTTTGGCCAATTGCAGAAATTTGACCGCCTGATTCAGTTGCTCGTCCATACTGGCACATACCAGGTTGGTTACGCCCGCGCTGAAGTTACAGCAAAAAGATTCCCCCTGCACCACCACCGGGGCGGCAGCAACCAGCTGGCGAACCCTGCTGATCAGTGATACCGCTTTTTCATTATCCAGCCCCGGCAAGAGAACAAAAAATTCATCGCCACTGGCGCGACACAATAAGAACCGATCCAGCATTTGCTGCAATAATGTGGCGACGTGCTGCAATACCAGATCTCCCCCCTGATTGCCGAAACGTTGGTTAATCAAGGCAAAATCGTCGAGGTTCATTACAGCGAAGGCTAAGGGCGTTGATTTCTCGCGCGCCTGGCTTTCCAGGTCCTGGGCATGACGAAAGAAATAACTGCGGTGATATAACCCCGTCAGGGGATCGCGGTCGGCGTAATAATCCAGCAGTTCAACCTGTTCCAGCAACTCCAGGTTATGGATAACCCGACAATAAAATTCTTCCGGATGGAAAGGCTTGCGTAAAAAATCATTGGCACCGTGTTTGATAAATTTTGCCGACAGCGCCTCATTGCTTTCGCCGGAGACGCCGATCATGATCAGGCCCGTCTTGTCGTATTTGTAGCGCAGGTTTTTGACCAGTTCAAAACCATCCATGCGCGGCATGTTGTAGTCGGTGATCAGTAATTTAATATCGGGATGTTCAAGCAGGACTTTTATCGCCTCCATTCCGTCCGCTGCTTCCAACACCTGAAATAAGTGGCGCTTGAACAGGTTGGCCACATACTTGCGCGACATATCCGAGTCATCAACAACCAGCACCTTGATCTGCTGGTTTTTTTCCAGCCGCTCAAACATACCCACAGCTTTGCTGTAGGCATAACGACCTTCTTTGGTGACATAGTCCACAATGCCTTTATTGAACAATTGCTCGCGACGCTGCTCGTCGTAACTGCCGGTCAATACAATAGTGGGAATTTTTTTGCTGAGGGTAAAATCCACCACTTCGCCGTCCGGCGCATCTGGCAAATTCAAATCGACCAGGGCCGCAAAAAACTCATCTCCCTGCGCTTCGCACAAGGCTTTGGCCTCAGCCAGGCTGGCTGCATAAAACGCCTCGTAAGGCAGGGTGTTTTGTATCAGGTGACGCAGCACTCGCATTACCATCTCGCTGTCTTCAACAATCAAAATTCGTTTCATTTTCGTCTACTCTCTCACGCTATCTGTAGAGTGTAGACGAGCTTTGGTGAATGCTCGAATTATGCAGCAGCGGTGGCTTTGTGGTGTTCGCGCACGGATTCGTAGATGGCCGCCGCTACAATGATGGCACCACCAAACAACGTGGTCAGATCGGGGTAGGATTGCAGGATCAGAATTTCATAAATCACCGCGTAAACCGGTTGCAGGCAAGCGACCAGGCCCACGGTTTTGGCTTTGAGGTAGCGCAGGGCCGAGCCAAGCAAGGTATGCGTATACGCTGTAAAGACAATACCCAAACCGATCAACAACCACCAATCGCGCGGTGTCGGTTCGTGATCGGAAAACACCATCACCGGCGTCATCAGCAAGGCGACGATCAACACTTGATAGCTCATGGAACGGGTCGCGGATTGGCCGCGAAACCAGTGACCGAGCAGCAAATTGCGTAGCGCAAAAACCAATGCAGACAACACGCCCCACAGCACGCCCTGGGTGGTGGTATTGGTCAGGTCAAATTCCGGTACCAGCAAATAAATACCCACTAATACCAGCACACCGCTGATGACATCGCGCCAATCCAGGCGTATGCGTTTGATCCAGGGTTCAAGAAAAACCGTCATCACGGGATAGGCGTAGAGCGAAATCATGCCTACCGCCACCGAAGACACCTGCATGGAGTGAAAAAACGTAATCCAGTGTACGCACAACAACGCGCCGAGGAAAAACATGCGCAGGTAATCGCGCGTGGAGCCGAGCCTGATGCTGCGCTCACGCCAGATAAGCCAGGCAAACAACACCACCGAGGCGATAGCGGTGCGATAACCGGTGATATCCCAGGCAGGCAACTTGATCAATTGTGAGAATAAACCCGTGGCTCCCATCAATAACACCGAAAAATGCAGCGTCATCATGGCGGATTTGGTTTGCGACATCGAGCGGGCCTTGAGTTAAGCGTTGGAGATGTGTACTAGAAGACAACATGTCAGTTGCATAGAGCAACTATAGCCTTTTGTAAGACAAATTGGCAAAGTTTGATTTACAGCTGACACCCCGGAATTGAGGGTCAGCTGCAACAGCGGGCTATCAGGCCCGGGAGGAACGACCGCGATTACCGGAACTGCGCGAACGAGAACGCTGACCATCAGGCCGTGGACGGCGGGGTGCCGGCGGCAGCTCCGGCGTTGGCAACAGCAGCTGTGCCGGCGGTTGCTCGTATTTGATTTCCTTGCCTAACAGCGCTTGCAGCGGTTCAAGGCGGAAGGCGTCATCCTCGCAGGCAAAACTGATGGAGGTACCGGTTTTACCGGCGCGGCCAGTGCGGCCTATACGGTGCACATAGTCTTCCGGCTCTTCCGGCAAGGTGAAATTCACCACGTGGCTGATGCCGCTGATATGGATACCCCGTCCGGCTACGTCGGTAGCGACCAATACCTTGATGGTGCCTTTTTTAAACGCATCCAGGGTTGATACCCGCTTGTTCTGCGCGATCTCACCGGACAACAAACCTGCCTTGATGCCATGGCGTTGCAATTTGTCTTGCAAATCACGGCACTCGTCGCGGCGGTTGGCAAACACGATCATGCTCTCCACGTCATCCTGCTGGATCAGGTTGTAGAGCAAGGTGTATTTTTCTTCGGTCGAGGAGAGATAGACATGCTGGGTGACCGTATCCGTCGCCACACTTTCCGGCTGAATCTCCACGGTAACCGGTTTGAAGGTCCACTGCTCAACCAGGTGGCGAACCTCATCGGTAAAGGTTGCCGAGAAAAACAGGGTCTGGCGATCCTCACGACGCGGTGCCTGACGCACGATCTGACGCACTTGCGGGATAAAACCCATGTCCAGCATCCGGTCGGCTTCATCAATCACCAGTACTTCCAGTTGATCGAGATACACGTCTTTGTTGCCGCAGAAATCCAGCAGACGCCCTGGCGTTGCCACCAGGATATCCACCAGCTCATCATGTAAGTGGCGCTGCTGGCGGGTGTAGTCCATGCCGCCCACCAGGGTATGAATCTTCAGGTCGGTGTGCTTGCATAAGGCCTTGGCATCGTCGGCAATCTGGATAACCAGCTCCCGTGTCGGTGCAATTACCAGCGCCCGCGCTTCGCCCGCGTAACGTTTTTCGGCGATGGGATTCTTCAGCAGGTCATCGATGATGACGGTCAGAAAGGCCGCGGTTTTTCCGGTACCCGTTTGCGCCTTGCCGACCACATCCGACCCTTTGAGCGCATGCGGTAACGATTGCGCCTGAATCGGAGAGCAGTATTGAAAGCCGAGATCTGCAATACCGTGCATCAACTCCGGCGCCAGATCAAAATCATGGAAACGGGTCTTACCCTCCACGGGCGGCACGTTAAACTGGCTGATATCCCAAGGCTCCGCCGGTGTGGCGGGTGCGGCGCGCTTACGGGAATGCTGGCGCTGCCCCTGGTTTTCCACCGCCGTGTTGGCGGCACTCTGCTCTTGTTCGGGCTTACGGCCCTGCCCGCCCTTGCGGCGACGTGAGCGAGAACGATTATTTGAATCCGGGGCACCGGGCTGTCTATCGGCTTTATCCCCACGCGAGTTACGCGAATGTTGGCCAGCACCACCGGCTGACGCTTTGACGGGTTTAGCTGAGCTTGGAGGTTGCTCGCCAGTCCCTATCAGTTTCTTAAACAATTTACCAATCAAAACTATCACCTGTTGTACAAAATGTGGCCGGGAGTATACACGATAAGGCCGACGATTCCTCTACCAGTTCCACCCGTGGCATACTCGCGCGAACTGATATAGCGGGTTAAAGGAGCTTTTTCATGCGTATTCATGCCTTGCAACATGTGCCTTTTGAAGACATCGGGAGTATGGCACAAGACTTCCATCAAGCAGGTTACAGCGTGGATAGCACGCATTGGTATCGCGGTGATCGCACGCCTTCCCTTGAAAGTTTCGATGCACTGATCGTGATGGGCGGCCCGATGGGGGTTTATGACGAGGATGCATTTCCCTGGTTGCGCGATGAAAAAGCCTTAATTAAAGCCGCTATTGAAGCGGGAAAAACGGTTATGGGTATATGCCTGGGGGCGCAACTGATCGCTTGCGCCTGTGGGGCGCAAGTCAAACCCAACGCACACAAGGAAATTGGCTGGTTTCCCCTCACTGCGCAAGCACCGGATGAGCCCCTTGCCCGACTGCTCGACGGGCAGAATGTCTTCCATTGGCACGGTGATACCTTCGATTTACCGGAAGGCGCAGTGTGGTTGGCCAGCAGCGAGGCCTGTTCGAATCAGGCATTTCGCCTGGGCCATAACGTATTCGGCTTCCAATTTCACCTGGAAACCACACCGGCGTCTGCCGCCGCCCTGATCAAACACTGCGCAAGCGACCTGGACGGTTCACGCTATGTACAGGACGCCGCCCGGATGGAAAAAAATAGCGCCGATTTCACGCGCATCAATGCCGTGATGTCAGCCGTATTGCACGAGATTCTGCCGACAGCCTGACTACAACATGACGCCAAATAAGCGCCCTATCACCGCCGTCACCCCCATCGCCAGTGCACCCCAAAAGGTAACGCGGAAGGCCGCGTGCATCACCTTGCCGCCGCCGACGCGCGCGGCAAGCCCGCCCAGGGTTGCCAGACACAGTAGCGATACGACGGCGACCACTGGAATCAGATAGCGCCCCTCGGTAAACACCGCTACCACTAACGGCGTCAAAGCGCCCATCGAAAAAGCCAGCGCTGATGACATAGCCGCAAGCAACGGCCGCGCCCGGGTCATATCGGAAATGCCCAACTCATCGCGAGCATGAGCGCCGAGCGCATCGTGCTGCATTAACTGCTCGGCAACCTGCCGCGCCAGTGATGCCTCCAGACCGCGCTCGATATAAATCTCGGTAAGCTCTTTATGTTCAGCAAGCTGATTCGTTTCCAACTCCCGTTTTTCCCGGGCCAGGTCTGCGGCCTCCGCATCTGCCTGTGAACTGACCGAGACATACTCACCCGCCGCCATGGACATGGCCCCGGCAACCAGCGCAGCCACACCGGCAATGACAATATCATTCTGACTCGCCTGTGCAGAGGCAACCCCCACCAATAAACTGGCAGTAGACACGATACCGTCGTTGGCGCCGAGCACGGCTGCGCGCAACCAACCATTGCGATGGATTCGATGATGTTCTCGGTGCATAAGGCATCCTGATTAACTAGCCACAAGGGATCAGGCCGCCAGTTTCCAACAGGCAAAAAAAACCCGCAACCGAAACATCGTGGTGCGGGTGGGTTTAATACAACACACTGCGTTTAAGACGCCACGCAAGCAGCGTCATAAATTCCGGGCCAGGGAGGGGGCAATTCTCTGACCGGGCTTCACTTCATCATTGAACCACCGGCATGCAAGCGGCACAGTGATGAATTGAAGTGAGAAGAACATTCATCAATAAGTCATCAACCTCGTGCGATGGAAAGAATATCCGCCACACTGGGCTGGCGCTCTACATAAATGGGCGCATGCAAACGGCGGGAAATTTCTGTTGAGGACACCACACCGCGAATATGATGCTGATCGCGATCCACCACGATGTAGTACTGCTGGCCGTGGCGTTGTAACGTGTAAATAATGTCCGCCACACTGGAGCGTTTGAACTCGTCGTAATTAATTGCGCGAACGTCATCGCGATGATGCATCAAATCGGCAACCAGTACTTCATCGCGACTCATTCCGTTAGCCACCTGAGTCAACAAAATGCTTTGGTCGGCCAAGTCTTCAACACTGATCAAACCAATAAATTCATTGTGCCGATCGATCACCAATTTAAAATTGACGTTCTCCTGCTGCATCAACTCCGCAGCCTCAACCGCCGGAATATGCGCTTCCACCACATGTGGACGATGATTTTTAAAATCCGTGAGAATAGTCAACGCCGAAGACTCTGGGGTGACATCATCAAACTCATCGGGCTGTACCAGATGGTCAATGGCATCAACTGCATAAACCGTTAAATTTTTCATAAACACCTCTCCATGCATCAATGAGATACAGATATTCGATGCAAAAATTGAATAACCAAAACCCGAGAGTAAAAATCCAGTTCAGGTAATGGGAACCAGCACCGGAGGCAACAGGAGAAATTATCGAGTCACCATTAAACCAGTGGTAAAAACGGTTCAAGCGAGGGTGTTTACCGGGGGAGCTCTGGCGAAGTGACTATTATCAATGCGGTTACCCAGCACCAACAATTGCCAATGCGTAACAGGAGAAGATTGAATAACGACAAGGGGTAATTCGAGATCCGTGACAACCGCTTTATCATCTTCGGTTGTGTTTTGCTGACCAAAACTGATGTTGGCATCGAATGTGGATAAGGCAAGCAGGTTGTGGCCACCGGATTTGGACGCATGGCTGCTACTGGTGCCGACAAACGTCGCCAGTAACAAAACAACCTTGATAAAGAGAAGAGCCTTACGCATTACACTGAATCTCGCAGGAGGATCGCATCGCATAACATCTACAACGGATGCTTGGGCTAATACTAGTCAAAGCTACTTGTGGCGTCTACCACTATTACACTTTTAAACGAAAACTTTTACGCCGTTTTTACAGCGCCCGATGATTAAACCGTGCCTTCACCAAAAAAAGCGGTCCTTAAAAAGGACCGCAAAGAAAACGCACAGTACGTGGTCGTTTTTCAGTAAAGCAGAAAGCTTGATCGGTGTTCGTCTTACCGGTTCCTATCAATAGCCAACATCAATGTCATCACGGCAAATGTCAAAAGCGTTACCGATGAAACCACCGCGAGTACAACCCCCAAGGCAATTAATATGCTCATTTTTTTAGCCTTAGCATCAATTAACATAAAGATGTTATTCCTTCAGAAATTTCAAAGCCGGCAAATGAAATATGCCGGTTTGCACGTAAGACTTACTCAGTCAGTACAAAATCCTGCACGGTTTGCTGATCGGCAACCACTGTCACATCCACGGCACCGACAAACATTAATTCATCAACCTGTTCGGGGTCATCGTCAAGCGAGCCGCAGGTGTAGGCCAAAGTGTAATCACCTTCCACCAGGAAACCGATCTCGTAACGGTACTCTGCCGCCTCGCCGTAATTCACCAGCGCAGAGGTTACCGGGTCATTCTCATTACCACTCATGTCTGTCGGCACCACCCCGGAGCCGGCATACACATACACGGCGCCCGCACTGACGCCTGCATCGGCACATTGTTGGGCAATCAGGTTGGCATCGACACGGCCGGCGATGCTGCCAACCTCAAGGTTGTCAATCAGTCGCAAGGCAGGTTTGAGCAACGCGCCGGGTAAGCCCGGCGGATTGGTAACGGATTTACGCAAGTCGAAATCAATGGTGAAATCTGCGTGGCCATCTGCCGCCAGGGTAAAGCCGCGCACCAGTTTCAAACCGGTCTGGCTACCGCTCGGCACCCGCAACTCCAGTTGTGAGCCATCGCCCAGCTCTATAAAGGAATCGAGGATATTGTCGTGCTCGGCATTCACGTGCAGACGAATCCATTCGTATTCACCCGCGGGCACTGTCTCATCGGTAATGATTGCCGCCGAGGCGTTGCCTTGCAGCTGCAACAGGTCGATCTGACGCGGCTCTTCAAACATAAATTCGATGGCCTCGCCATTGGCGGGCTTGATTGAAACGCCCGTAAATTCCACTACCACCTGGTTGGCGCTATCGACCGGGCCGTCGGTCAGGGCGAGCGAGAAACTCCCGGTTTGTTCGGCGGTAGCCGTACCGTCACTGCTGCCGCCGCAGGCATAAAGGCCCGACAGCGCGGTGAGGATAAGATATTGAGCCCAGAATTTTTTAGATGTCATATGTACCTCCCAATCATCTTTTGCCACTTCTCGATCAGTTTTTGATGTTTCTTAATCATTTTTTGACACTATAGTCCCAAAAACAGAAAACAAATAGTGAACTAAGTCACACTTTAAAAAATGAATTTGACGCTATAATCCCAAACCATGAGCGATAAAACCCAACAAGTCTTGTTTAAAGCCCTTTACCGGCTGCTGAGACCGATGGTGCGTCTATTGATGCGTCACGGGGTCTCGTATCGTTTGTTTGCCGACGTGGCCCGCCACGTCTATGTGGATGTCGCTGAACAGGATTTTGCCCTGCCCGGTCGCAAGCCCAGCAACGCCCGGGTAGCCGTACTAACTGGTATCAACCGCAAAGACATCGCCAAACTTAAAGACCGCCCCCACCCATTGATTGACGGCACTCTCGATAATCCCACCCCCTGTTCGCGTATCATTACCGCCTGGCTCAACCAGAGCCGCTTTCACAATTCGCTGGGGCAACCACTGGAACTGCCGATTGATGACACGCCGGCCGAACCGAATTTCACAGAACTGGTACGTGACTACAGCAGTGACGTACCGGTACGCGCGCTACTGGATGAACTGGAGCGGATGGGTGCGGTGGTCAAACAGGGAGAACGGGTACAGTTGGTGGTTCATGCCTATGTGCCCCAGGCAGACCTGGCGGAGAATATCCGTATCTTCGGCACAGCGGCGGCGGATTTAATGGGCACGATGGACCACAACATTGCCAGGCTGGGTAGCACATTTATCCAGCGTACCGTGTCTTACGACGATATCCCGGTGGAATTGCTTGAACGCATCCGCCAGCGCAGCCGTACCGAAGGTGAAGCATTTTCGCTACAGGTTAATGATTGGCTGGCCGCCTGTGATCGCGAACAAACACCGAGCCTGGTCGGTTCGGGCCGCGCCCGCGCCGGTATCGGTATTTACTATTTTGAACAACTGGCTGATCCGGAGCGCCAGGAGGAAAAAAAATGAAGCAGTATTTCACCTTGCCTTTGATAGCTGTGCTGGCGTGGTTGCTGGGCAGTTGCGGTGGGAGCGACTCTACGGCAGGTATTGAAGGTACCGGCAGTCCGGTTATTGCTACCGGAGCCGTCACCAGCTTCGGCAGTATTTATGTCAACGGCGAACGCTTTGTGACGCGCAATGCCAGCGTCACCCTGAATGGTGTTGCCGCGTCTGAGGACGATATCCAGGCAGGCATGGTCGTTGAAATTCATGGGACTACTGATCCGGACTCGGGCGACATACTGGCTGAAAAAGTGATCTATGAACGCAGCCTGCTCGGCAGGATCACCGCTATCGAAAGATTTGAAACAGACGCGTTACTGATTACCTTGCTGGGACAAAGCGTGTATGTGGCCAGTGACAGTGTTCTCGATACTGAATCGGATGCGCTGGCCGTGGGCGACGTTGTGGAAATCAGCGGATTCCTGAACAACGAAGGCTTGTTTGAATCAACCCGCCTGGCATTGGCAAACTCATTAAGCCCGAACGAAGTGGTCGGCAAAGTGACGCAACTCGATGCGGCCAATCAGTCATTCCGCCTGCGCAATTTAACGGTGGATTACCGCACCGCCACCTTCAGCAATGGCACCCTTGCCGATTTGCAAAATACTACGCAAGTCAAAGTCCAGGGCTCGCTGAACAATGCAAATATTCTCTCCGCCACGCGCATCAGCTTCCAGGCACCTCCAGTTCGCGAAGGAACGATGCGCATCCTGCTGGAAGGCATTATTGACAGCTACACCAACCTCAGCCGTTTTACCTTGAATAATTACACCGTGGATGCGTCCAGCGCGACCTTGCGCGGCGGAAAAGCCAACCAGCTGCAAACCGGTGTTCGCGTAACTATCAACGGGACAGTTGATGCAAACAACAACCTGCGCGCCGAAAGCCTGCGTGTACATGTAAACAGCCGGGATAAAGTGCGCGGCACCATTGAAGATATTGATGTTGAAAACCAGACGCTGACGGTACTCGGCACTACCTTCACTCTGGATGAACTTACCGCGTTTGAAGACCGGAGTATCCAGGGCAACCGCTTTATCAACCTCGCCGAATTGGCCGTGGGCGATTATGTGGAAGTATTTGGTCGCAACCTCGACGGTGAATTGCTGGCAGTGCGCATAAAGCGCCTCAACAGCAGTGGCCTGGTCACCATCAACGGGCCGATAAGCCGGGTGGAAAGCAACAGCTTATTTTTTGTGAGGAATGTGCAAGTCAATGGCGGCGACGCTGAGGGGGCTGAACTGATCAGCAGCTTTACGCCCGGCACCCGCGTGCAAGTGGAAGGGACACAAACGGGCAGTAATGCCATTCAGGCTACACGCATTCAACGCTTGAGCGAGTGTAAGAAATTACCGGGCCGCCATGATTGCGAAGAACCGGATGAGGATGAGGATGAGGATGAGGATTAATGATGAGAAAAAATGCCGGGAAAGCCCGGCATTTTTTTAATGGCTGATCATCCACGGCCGCATGGATGGAAACATCTTTTTACCATCAGCGGTGTAGAGCAAATTGGATTTGCGAATCGGCTTGTCTCCGCAACCACAACCTTTACCATGTTTGTGCTCCCGCCGCGCCTGCTGTTCCTGACGATACTCCACCGTCGAAAACACCGGCGCATGGGCGCTCTGCTCATTGCGCTTATGCGCTTCGCGGTTTTCCTGTTTCATGCTGAGGATATCCGGCGATAGCATAATCACCCGCGCCGATA
Organism: Cellvibrio sp. ARAG 10.3; assembly: GCF_051846955.1. Lineage (NCBI taxonomy): Bacteria > Pseudomonadati > Pseudomonadota > Gammaproteobacteria > Cellvibrionales > Cellvibrionaceae > Cellvibrio > Cellvibrio sp. ARAG 10.3. The sequence continues at coordinate 68,457 of NZ_JBPYCU010000007.1, read as the reverse complement.
AAGCACCGCATTGCGGGCAAGCGCAAGGTTTGGCGGAATCAGCAACAGTGGCCAGTTCGTAAAACAAACCATGTTGGCCGCATTTGTAATCGTAGAGAGGCATTGAGTGTCTCCTGGAAAACGAGTGATAGATATCGAAATAGTGGCGGTATTTGAATTGGCAGGTGTGTCGGATTACGCTGCGCTAATCCGACCTACGGAATCTGATCGTTGTTGTAGGTCGAGTTAGCCGCGCCACGCGCGGCGTAATCCGACGCCGATCTATTTATACTCACCAATTCCCTTCTTTCACACAATTATTTATCCGGCGACAAGGGCACATCCATACCCCCGCTAACCTTCTTCGTTGGTCCCTCTGCACTCGGGTTCACATCAAAATCAAAGATATCCGTCGGCAACCACAAGGTCGCACACGCATTGGGAATATCCACCACACCGCTGATATGCCCCTGCACCGGCGCGCAACCGAGAATCGCATAAGCCTGCGCTTTGCTGTAACCAAATTTTGTCAGATATTCGATGGCATTGAGGCACGCCTGACGATACGCCACATGCACATCAAGGTAATGTTGTTCTCCATATTCGTCGACCGAAATACCTTCAAAGATCAGGTAATCGTCATACTTCGGCGCAATCGGGCTGGGTTTGAAGATTGGATTTTTTATGCCGTATTTTGCCATGCCGTCTTTAATCAAACTGACGCGCAGATGAATCCAGCCAGCCATCTCAATCGCACCGCAGAACGTGATCTCGCCGTCACCCTGGCTGAAGTGCAAATCCCCGACAGACAAACCACCGCCTTTTACATACACCGGAAAATAAATCTTGGAACCACGCGATAAATCTTTAATGTCGCAGTTACCACCGTGCTCGCGGGGTGGCACCGTACGCGCGCCCTCCGCCGCCGCAACCTTGGCCGCATCGGGAGCCATCTTGCCCATGTGCGCGGTATCCGCATAAGGCAAGGTCGCCAACGCCGGCACACGATCCGGCTCGGTGTCATAAAGCGCTTTCTCGCGTTTATTCCACTCCGCCAACATCTCTTTGGACGGCAAACAGCCGATCAACCCCGGATGCACCAGTCCCGCAAATTCCACGTTAGGTACATGGCGGGATTTGGTGAACATGCCGTTGATATCCCAAATGGATTTTTGTGCCTCCGGAAAGTGTTCCGTTAAAAAGCCGCCGCCATTTTGTTTGGAAAAGAAACCGTTAAAACCCCACAGGCTTTCCTGGAATGCGCCGATATCCAGAATATCCACCACCAACAGATCGCCCGGCTCCGCGCCTTCAACGCCGACGGGACCGGAAAGAAAATGCACCTGCGACAAATCCACATCGCGCACGTCATCCGCGCTGTCGTTGTTAGCAATTTGTCCGCCGGTCCAGTCATAACATTCAATAATAAAGTCATCCCCCGGCTTCACTGTCGCCACCATCGGGATATCAGGATGCCAGCGGTTATGAATCATCTCGTTTTCATAGGGTGATTTTTTCAAGTCGATCTTGATGATGGTTTCGGTCATTGTGGTGGCTCCTGAAGGAAACAAATAAACGGATTATTGTTGGACGACGACACACCCGCCCTTGCCACCAGTATCAGTTTCCACCCACCGCCAAACAATACGACAAATGACCACGCACCTACGTCATTTAACGTATAGCCCCCAAGCCCAATTGCCTACAATGCCTATAACCTAGGTCGGATTAGCCGAAGGCGTAATCCGACGCTTACCGGAAACTTCCCCTCACCCCAAACATCTAATACGCTAATCGCCCACCCAATTTTCAGGAGGCCCATCATGGCCGGAGGCTGGACCAACGACGACGCCGTGCAAGAACAAATCGAGGCAAGTATCGACGACGCTATCCAGGAAGCTCGCAGCCGCCTGCCCCACGGCAAAAGCCTCACCCATTGCGAAGAATGCGGCGCACCTATACCCGAAGCCCGCCAAAAAGCCATGCCCGGCGTTCGGTTATGTGTGGCTTGTCAGACCGAAAAGGATGAAGAGCTGACAGGCTTTTAAAGCATGTACAAGGAGATTAAAAGGAATGGCTCAGAGATTTAGTTTGTTGATGACTGTTTTAATAAGCGCATGCGCCCAATCAGCACCGCCTCAATAAGACCTGCGCGAGATGGTCAGGATTGCCCCTGCAAATCAGCATTAATACAATACGCGGCATATCAAGAAATCGAAGAAGATGTCTTCAAGTTAATCTCTGGAAATTTTTCGATTCTTAATAGAGAAAAATTGATGTTCCCTGTTGCAGTTCAAAGTAACCTTATTTTTGCCGATCACCCAGTGACACTCTCGATCTCCTGCTCCAACCCCTAATCTAATACAGCGGCCAGACTTCTTATTAGTCATTCCCTGTCAAAAATATTCGAAAGTCCCAAGCTATAGAGCAATAGGCTGGTTCCGCGAATTTAGCAACCTTGGCGAATTCCTATATCAGTCACCATTTTTCTTTTGTTCCGCTGTCACAACGCCGTCCCACTTGCCAATAAAATTTTCTGCCGGCGTTGCATATATTCCAGGGCGCTGGGGTGCACAGCACCACCATCGCCAGTTTCCAGCCAGCGCCGGATCCGAGCAGCATCGCCGATATGGGAGCGTTTGCCAAAGGAATCCAGCAGCACGATAGCCAGGTGCCGTTTCTGGATTTCCGCCTGTAGTACCAAACAACGGCCAGCCTGATTGAGGTAGCCAGTTTTACTTGCCTCAATGCGCCAGTTATCACCTCGAACCAGCGGGTTAGTGTTATAGAACGCTCGCACATGATTCGGAGCGCGGAAATGGATGTCCTTTTTAGGGGTGATGCTGAGCTCGGCGAGCAGCGGATTCCTGGCAGAGGTTTGAATAAGAAGGGCGAGATCCCGTGGTGTGGAAACATTGTCCGAGGACAGACCGGTAGGTTCAACAAATCGGCTATTGCTCATCCCCAAGGTTTTTGCTTTGCTGTTCATGGCTGCAATAAAGGCCGCATAACCGCCACTGTAGTGATATGCCAGCGTTGCGGCGGCGCGGTTTTCTGACGCCATCAGTGCCAGTAGCAGCATGTCGCGGCGTTGCAATTGGCTGCCGATTCGTACATGGGAAAATACATTTTTCATTTCTTCTGTTTGCGCTACGTTTACTGCGATCCATTCATCCAGTGGCGCGTCTTCCAGATCGTCAAGGACTACCATCGCAGTCATCAATTTCGTTAGCGAGGCAATGGGTACTATGGCATCCGGGTTGCGTGCGTAAAGGATTTCACTGGTGTCCAAATCCATAACCAATGCATGGACTGATGCCAACTGTAGCGCGGCGGGATCCGGTAAGGGGAGCTGAGCCTGGGCCAACCCTGGCAACGACAGTAACATTACGATCAGGAAGCAAAATTTCGGCATAAAAAACTCGTAAAATAATTGAACAGCACTAAGTGCTTGACTACTTTTGGTATAACCATTCTAGTGCGCTTAATGTGAAGCGGTATAAAAGCTGTATAAATATGAGATCTGATGTGCAATATCGCTATGCCGAAACAGTCATTCGCAAGCCGCCATTTGTATACCCATACCATCCGAAGCCTGCCGAACCACCTGTGTCACGGGGAACCGGGCGCCGTCGCTGGCGTTGGTTGTTAATCCCTATTGTATTCTGCCTGGGGCTGGCAGGACTCGCCTGGTACGAGGCGCGCACATCCTGGTTGCAAGCCCGCTGGCTGCCGGATTACGCTCGCTCATTGTCATTTGCTCTGGCAGAGGGGCCCAGCGATAGCATCCGCTTTCCGGTGGAAGGTCCTTTTGACCAGCGCTTGGGTTACGCAAATTTACCCGCCATGCTCGACAATTTGCAGGCCAATGGATTTTACATTGATCGCCAGGTACGTTTCTCGCCACCACTGCTCACCTACGTGGATTCGGGTTTTTACCCTCCCTATCGGGAGAAGAACCGAGCAGGCCTGACTGTACGCGATGCGAATCAACAGATCATGTTTAATTTCCGTTATCCACGGCACGTGTTCAAACGTTTCGAGGAAATTCCGCCGCTGATGATCGAATCCCTGTTATTCATTGAGGATCGTCGCCTGCTGTCTGAAAACCGACGGCATATGAATCCTACAGTGAACTGGGGGCGTTTTCTCAAAGCTGCTGTCTTCAAGATGGGCGAAGCTATCAATTTGGACACTCCCTCCATGGGTGGTAGTACCTTGGCAACCCAGATAGAAAAATTTCGTCACTCCAAAGAAGGTATTACCAGCTCGGTGGAGGAAAAACTGCGCCAGATGGTGTCGTCCAGCGTGCGGGTATACCAGCAAGGGGTAGATACCATGCCGGCGCGTCGGCAACTGGTGTTGGATTACCTGAACACCGTTCCCCTCGCAGCGGCGCCGGGTTATGGTGAAGTCAACGGCATCGGCGACGGATTTAATGTCTGGTTCGCAGCGGACCCCACCGAGGTTAATCGCTTGCTGGCGCTGAAGCAGCCCGAGGCTGAGGAGTTGCAACTTCAGGGCATGGCACTGCGCCAGTTACTGGCGCTGATGATCGCCCATCGACGGCCGTCTTATTACTTGTTACAGGATCGTAAGGCCTTGGGGGAACTGGTGGATGCGCACTTGCGCCTACTGCAAGCGGCGCACCGGATTAGCCCGGCGCTAGCCAAGGCCGGACTGGAACAGAGCCTTGAATTTCGTAACTTTCGTGAACAACCAGCGGTGGTGCCAGCGATAACCAATAAGGGAGTGAATGTTGTGCGCAACCGCTTGGTGAATCTGCTCGATGTGTCCCTTTATCAGTTGGATCGGATGGATCTGGAGGTGACTACTACCCTGGATCGGGATCTACAGGAACAGGTTACGTCTCATCTGCGCAGCCTGCGGGATCCAGCAGTGGCCGCGACTCAGGGATTGGTCGGCGAGTACCTGTTGCGTCCAGGGCAGGCGGAAAATCTGTACTACAGTTTCACCCTGTTCGAGCGTGGTGCATTAGGCAATGAGGTGCTGGTGCAGACCGATAACACCAATATCCCCTTCAATATCAATGAAGGTAGCAAACTGGAATTGGGTTCCACTGCCAAACTGCGGGTACTGGCTTCTTATCTGGAGATCATTGCCGAGCTGCACCAGCGCTATTCTTCCTCTTCCCCGGAGGCAGAAGTGCGACAGGATGATTCCGAACGGGATCCGCTCACCCGCTGGGTATTGACCCAACTCAGTAACCAACCAGACATGGCTCTGGAGCAGATGCTGGCAGAGGCTCTCAATCGTCGATATTCCGCCCACACCAACGAGTCGTTTTTTACCGGTGGTGGTAAACACACTTTCAGCAATTTCCGTCGCGAGGACAACAACCGGAATCCGACCGTGCGAGAAGCGCTGAACGAGTCTATCAATCTGCCTTTTGTGCGCATGCTGCGGGATGTCATCAGTTATATCACCCATCAACAGTGGCAAGATTTGCAGGCGGTTATGCGGAATGATGATGATCCCCGGCGGCGGGACGTGTTGGCTCGCTTTGCTGATCGGGAGGGCACTCAATTTCTGTCCCAATTCTGGAGCAAGTACGCTCATAAAGGACAAGAGGAGCGGGTCGATGCGTTTCTATCCGGGCTACAGCTGACGCCGGTACGTGCGGCGGTGATTCACCGCTATTTATACCCGACTGCCGATCTCGACAGTTTCAGCCATTTTATGACGACGCAGTTGCCGCAGCCGCTGACCGCCGAGACTTTGGCACGGTTGTATGACCGGTATACGTCCGACCTCCATAATTTGCAGGACCTGGGCTACCTGGCGCGCGTACATCCTTTGGAGCTATGGCTGGTGGGTTACCTGCTGCAACATGGTAATCCCGGTTTTTCCGAGGTGGTCAATGCCAGCGCCGATACGCGTCAAGAGGTGTACCGCTGGCTCAGTCGTACCCGCGCCAGTACTGCCCGCGATAGCCGAATACGCACCATGCTGGAAGTAGAAGCTTTTGCCGAGCTGCATGAGCGCTGGCGCCGGCTGGGATTCCCTTTCGACCATCTCGTGCCATCACTCGCCACCGCCCTGGGCAGTTCGGGAGATCGTCCGGCAGCTCTGGCGGAACTGATGGGCATCATCATGAACGATGGTGAACGCATTCCACCACGCCGTATCAGTCGTTTGGTGTTTGCAGCAGACACGCCTTACGAAACCAGACTGTCCCATCCACCGGCGCCTTCAGAAGAAGTCATGCGCCCGGAGGTGGCTCAGGCCATGAAGTTGGCTCTCGGTGACGTAGTCACCCAAGGTACCGGTAGGCGTTTGCGAGGCGCCTATGAACAGTTTGACGGTAGTGAGCTGAAAATGGGTGGCAAGACAGGTACCGGCGACAACCGTCTGGTGTCTACCGGCGGTGGCCAACGCATCACCGGACGAGCTTTGAGCCGCACCGCTACCCTGGTGTTCTATCTCGGAGAGAATCACTTCGGCACACTCACGGCATTCGTGATCGGCGACGAGGCTGGTCAATATCGCTTCACCTCAGCGTTACCAACTCAAGTGTTAAAAGGCATGGCGCCAATTATTGAACCCTACGTACAACGAGCTGCTCTTTTGGAAACGCCTTACCCATTCGAGTATCAATTGGACGCCACTGATCTCCTCTGAACAACGCTACCCAAACCAAATAGACGTAAGAACGACAGGGGCAGAAACACGCAATAACCATAAAAAAAAGCCCCGCTGGCTTCCACCAACGGGGCTTTTCTAAAACCAACTCGGCAATTATTTAGCCAAGGCAGCTTTCTTCTCTTTCTCTTTCGCGATAACCGTTTCAGCTACGTTAGCCGGGCATGGCGCGTAGTGAGAAAACTCCATCGAGAATTGGCCACGACCAGAGGTCATGGTACGCAGGGTGCTGATGTAGCCGAACATTTCGGACAGCGGTACGTCAGCTTTGATGCGCACACCTGTCACGTTTGGCTCCTGGCCGGAGATCATACCGCGACGACGGTTCAGGTCACCGATCACATCACCAACGTGATCTTCCGGGCTGTACACGTCAACTTTCATGATCGGCTCAAGCAGCTGCGGGCCGGCTTTTGGCATGGACTGACGGAAAGCGCCTTTTGCAGCGATTTCAAACGCAATCGCCGAGGAGTCCACAGCGTGGAAAGCACCATCAAACAGTTCAATCTCGACATCCAGCACAGGGAAGCCCGCCAAAGGACCCGTGTCCATCATCGACTTGAAGCCTTTCTCAATTGCCGGCCAAAATTCCTTGGGGACAGTACCGCCAACAACGGTGGAAACGAACTTGAAGCCGGTGTTTGGCTCACCCGGCTTGATGCGGTAGTCGATCTTACCGTACTGACCAGAACCACCCGATTGCTTCTTGTGGGTGTAGCTGTCTTCGATCTCGCGGGTAATGGTTTCGCGGTAGGCAACCTGTGGTTGACCAACGATCAACTCAACGCCGTAGGTACGCTTCAGAATGTCTACTTTAATATCGAGGTGCAATTCACCCATACCTTTCAGGATGGTTTCACCTGAGTCGACATCTGTTTCAACGCGGAAAGTCGGGTCTTCTGCAACCATCTTACCGATCGCAATACCCATCTTCTCAACACCGCCTTTATCTTTCGGCGTAACAGAGATAGAGATTACTGGCTCCGGGAAGATCATGGGTTCGAGGGTACAGGGGTTTTTCGGATCACACAGGGTGTGGCCGGTTTGTACGTTCTTCATACCAACGATGGCGATAATGTCGCCCGCTTGTGCACTGGTCAGGTCGGTACGCTCGTTCGCCTGCATCTCCACCATACGGCCAACGCGTTCGGTCTTGCCGGTGAAAGAGTTGAGGATGGTGTCACCCTTGTTCAGCACACCGGAGTAAATACGCACGAAGGTCAGGGCGCCAAAACGGTCGTCCATGATCTTGAACGCCAGGGCGCGGAAGGGTTCAGCGGCAGACACGATAGCGTATTGGCCGGTTTCGTTACCTTCTTCGTCGGTCAGCGGCTGCGGGTTAACTTCTGTCGGCGCTGGCAGGTAGTCCACTACCGCATCCAACAACAGTTGCATACCTTTGTTTTTGAAGGCAGAACCACAGTAGGTGGGGAAGAACACCAGGTCGCGCGTGCCTTTGCGGACACAACGCTTGATGTCTTCAATGGAGGGTTCTTCGCCTTCCATATAAGCCATCATCAGGTCGTCGTCTACTTCAACTGCGTTCTCAACCAATTGGTCGCGATACATTTCAACGTCATCAACCATGTCGGCTGGTACGTCGGTGATGGTGTAGTTTTCTGGCTGACCGGTTTCATCCCACACGTAGGCTTTACGGGTCAACAGGTCGACCACGCCCACGAAGGTGTCTTCGCGGCCGATGGGCAGGGTCATGATCAGCGGCTTGGCGCCCAGAACTTTTTTCACCTGGTCGGTTACGCGCAGGAAGTCGGCGCCGATGCGGTCAAGTTTGTTAACGAAGATCAGGCGCGATACTTCCGCGTCGTTCGCGTAGCGCCAGTTGGTTTCTGACTGGGGTTCAACACCGCCAGAACCACAGAATACGCCGATACCGCCATCCAGTACTTTCAGAGAGCGGTACACCTCTACGGTGAAGTCAACGTGTCCGGGGGTGTCAATAACGTTGAAGCGGTTCCCTTTCCAGAAACAGCTCACCGCTGCTGACTGAATGGTAATACCGCGCTCAGCTTCCTGCTCCATAAAGTCGGTGGTGGATTCACCTTCGTGAACCTCGCCGAGCTTGTGGATTCTACCGGTGAGCTTGAGGATACGCTCGGTAGTGGTGGTTTTACCGGCATCAACGTGGGCGAAGATACCAATGTTTCTGTAAAGGGATAAGTCAGTCATAGGACTCTCGTGTAAGCTGGGTTGGAAAATAGCGGCGTAATATACAGGAAGTTGTTTGAATTTGCCCCCGGAGAAAGGAATAAAATTTGCTCTAACGGGAAGATTGAAGTCGGATTACGCCTATGGCTAATCCGACCTACGGGGCAGATGGGCAGTTGGAGGGTTATACCGATAAATAAGAAGCGACTTTGGCTTCGTCGACGGTGGCGCGGAGTTCTTCGTGAACAATCTCGCCTTTTTCGATAACCAGAATCCGGTCGGCGATATCCAGCGCGAAGCTAAGTACTTGTTCTGAAACGACTATCGATAAACCGCGCTGGTCGCGGATCTGTTTCAGGGTGCGGCCCATTTCGCGGATGATTGAGGGCTGGATGCCTTCGGTGGGTTCATCCAAGAGTAACAATGTGGGGTCGCTGGCAAGCGCGCGGGCGATGGCGAGCTGTTGCTGTTGACCGCCGGAGAGGTTACCACCGCGGCGGTTGCGCATCTCCAGCAACACCGGGAACATGTCGTACAGGTCGCGGGGAACGGATTTTTTCTTCGCAGTCGTCAGCCCCGTTTCAATATTTTCCTTAACGGTCATGCTGGAGAAGATCATCCGCCCCTGGGGGACAAAACCGAAGCCGCTGGCAACCCGCTGATAGCTCTTGAGCGACGACATCTCCTTATCCTGCAATTTCACGCTGCCGCCCGCGCTGGGGATGACCCCCATCAGCGACTTCATCAGGGTGGTTTTGCCCATGCCGTTGCGACCGAGGATGGCCACAATCTCGTTGGGTGCGACGGAGAAATTCAAGCCGTGTAACACTTCACTCTGGCCATAACACACACGATAATCCGATACTGCAAGCATGATATTGCCCTCTTAATGGCCGAGATAGACTTCAATTACTTTCGGGTCCAGCTTCACTTTTTCGGCGGAGCCTTCGGCGAGGATTTTCCCCTGGTGTAACACGGTGACCTTGTCGGCGATCTGCGCGACGAATTGCATATCGTGCTCAATCACAATCACCGAACGGTTTTTAGTAATCTTGCGCAGCAGTTCAGCGGTTTGTTGCCGCTCGCCAACCGACATGCCTGCCACCGGTTCATCCAGCATCAATAATTCCGGGTCCTGAATTAATAACATGCCGATTTCCAGCCATTGCTTTTGGCCGTGACTGAGCAGTTCCGCTTGCATGTGTAGCTGATCGCTGAGAAAAATCATCTCCGCCACTTCATTAACTTTATTGATGACTTCCGCATCGCGCTTAAACGCCAGCGCACCGAACACTGAACGGCCGCGCGGAAAAGAAATCTCCAGGTTTTCAAACACGGTCAAGTCGCCATAGATCGACGGCGTTTGAAATTTACGCCCCACGCCGGCCTTAACGATGTCGTGCTCCTTCATCCGGGTCAGTTCACGGTTGCGAAACCGGATCGAACCTTCGGTGGCTTTGGTTCGACCGCAAATTAAATCCAGCACCGTCGTCTTGCCGGCGCCGTTGGGGCCGATGATTACGCGGATTTCGTTTTCGTCTACATAAAAGCTCAAATTGTTTACGGCTTTAAAACCATCGAAGGACACGGTGAGCCCTTCCACCGCAAGCACATAATCTGTATTACTGGGGATCATGAAGAGCTCCTTCGTTCAGGTTGGATGCAGGTGTTGGCGATGTAGATTTTTTGGTGGAAATTTTTTGCCACAGGGGCTTTAAACGCGGCGCTACATAGGTGTTGTAAAGTCCCGCGAGACCATTCGGAAATGCCATCACCACCGCGATAAATAATCCGCCCATGGCGAACAACCAGAGCTCAGGAAAACTTTCAGAGAAAGAGGTCTTGGCCCAGTTCACCAGCAGCGCGCCGTAGACTGCGCCGATAATCGATAAACGCCCACCCACCGCACAGAAGATCACCATTTCAATAGACGGTACAATGCCCACCAGCGTCGGTGACATAAATCCGACCTGCAAGGTAAACATGGCACCACCGATAGCGGCAAAGATAGCGCCGATACAGAACACAAAGATTTTAAAGTTGGCCACATCGTAACCGGAGAAGCGCACGCGATCTTCCTTATCGCGCATCGCCACCAACAGACGCCCCAGTTTACTTTTGCGAATAAACTGCGCGATAAACAGACACACAAACAACATGAACACGCACAGGAAATAAAATACATATTTGGCACTATCGGTGCGGATATCCCAACCGTGCAAGGTGCGAAGATCGGTAATCCCATTAACTCCCCCGGTATAACCTTGCTGGCCGATAATCAGGATCGTAAGGATCGCGGCAATCGCCTGGGTAATAATCGCGAAGTAAACACCGCCCACCCGCCGCTTGAACATCGCAGCGCCGATGATGTAAGCGAAGATCGACGGAATCACGATGATCGCCAGCAGCGTAAAGGTGAAACTGTAGAAGGGCTCCCAGAAAAACGGCAGCTCGGTAATCTGGTTCCAATCCATAAAATCCGGAATGCCGGGTGTAGATTGGATCTTGGTGCTTTCGGGATCAGAGGCTTCCAGTTTGAGGAACATCGCCATGATATAACCGCCCAAACCGAAGAACACGCCCTGCCCTAAACTCAGGATGCCGCCGTAACCCCAACACAACACCAGGCCCACGGCGACGAAAGCATAGGTCAAATATTTACCGACCAAATTCAACCGAAAAATATCCATGCTCAGCGGCAGCACCACAACTAGCAAGAGTGCCAGAATCACAAAGCCCCATAATTCATTTTTCGGTAACAGGGAACGCAAACCTTGATACGACATGACGGAGGTCTCCCTAACGACGAACTTTGAGGGTAAACAAACCTTGTGGGCGCACCATCAGGATCAGCACCACAAACAACAAGGTCAGCACTTTGGCCATAGAGCCACTCATAAAAAATTCCATGGTGGATTGCGCTTGCGAGATGCCAAACGCCGATGCAATCGTGCCCAGCAAACTGGTTGCACCACCAAACACCACCACTAAAAAGGTATCAACAATATAGAGTTGCCCCGATGTCGGTCCGGTGGAACCGATCATGGTAAATGCGCTACCGGCAACACCGGCAATGCCGCAACCCAATGCAAAGGTAATGCGATCAACTTTGGCCGTATTGATACCAACGGCACCGGCCATCGCGCGATTTTGTACCACGGCGCGCACCTGGATTCCCCAGCGCGAGCGATACATCAGGATCGCCACCGCGAGTGAAATACCCAGCGCCAGACACATCACAAAAATACCGTTGATCGGCACTTCAATGGTGTCGGAGATTTGATAGGAACCCATCAGCCAATCCGGCAGGGTTACGCCCACTTCACGAGCGCCGAATACGGTGCGATAAAGTTGTTGCAGGATCAGGCTCAAACCCCAGGTAGCGAGCAGCGTGTCCAGCGGGCGGTTGTATAAAAAGCGAATCATGCTCCATTCCACCAGGGCGCCCAGGGCGGCGGTGACAAGGAAGGCGAGCATCATCGCGAGCAAGAAATAAAAACTGAAAAAATCCGGTAAGTGATTCGCGAAAACTTGCGAGGTTAAATAAGTAATGTAGGCGCCGAGAATCATAAATTCGCCGTGCGCCATGTTAATTACGCCCATTTGTCCAAAGATGATGGCTAACCCCAGCGCCATCAGGACAAAGACGGAAAACAGAATCAATCCGGCGAAGCCTTGCATCGCAAAGATCGACATTAATTCCGAGGTGCTGTAGTCAGCAAACATTCGCATGTCCTCTGTGGAGTGCGCGGCTTGGCGCGGTTTGATATTTGATAAAGTGCGGGTGGATCATGATGTTGAATTTGTTTAGTTCTTCCCGTTTGTTCTTGTCGGATTACGCCGCGCAGTGCGCGGCTAATCCGACCTACGTCTGTTACTGGTAGCCTTTGGGGAATGGATCGGGTTCGATCAATTCTTTGGTCTCGTAGACGACTTTGTATTGGCCGTCGCTTTGGGCATGACCGATACGGGTTTTGGACCAGAGGTGATGGTTAGGGTGAATCTTCACGTAGCCTTCCGGCGCGGTGGTTAATTCAATACCGGGTGATGCGGCGCGCACTTTATCGATGTCGAATGAGCCCGCTTTTTCTACCGCCGCTTTCCACAACCAGGGGCCCAGATAAGCGGCTTGGGTTACGTCGCCAATCACGATGTCATTACCCCAGCGCTCTTTGAAGGCTTTTACGAATGCCTGGTTGTTTTCATTGGGCAGACTTTGGAAATATTTCATCGCCGCGTAAGCGCCCACCATGTTCTCACCACCGATACCGAGGATCTCGTCTTCAGTCACAGAGATGGTTAACACCAGCGGCTTTTCTTTGGTCATATCAATACCGGCAGCTTTCAATTGTTTGTAGAAGGCCACGTTGGAACCACCGACCACAATCGCGTAGATCACGTCGGGTTTACGCAGTTTGATCTTGTTGATTACCGAGTTAAATTGCGTGTGGCCCAGCGGGTAATATTCTTCACCCACAACTTTCAGGCCCAATTTTTCGATGTGCTTGCGCGCGATCTTGTTGGAGGTGCGCGGCCAGATGTAATCCGAACCGAGCAGGTAAAAGGTTTTTGCGTCTTTGTTTTTTACCACCCAATCGATACCGGCAATGATTTGTTGCGTGGCTTCCTGACCGGTGTAGATCACGTTGGGTGATTGTTCGAGACCTTCGTAGAAAGTCGGGTAGTAGAGCATGCCGTTGTATTGCTCGAAGATCGGCAGTACGGCTTTGCGCGATGCGGAAGTCCAGCAGCCGAATACGGCGGCAACTTTGTCGTTCACTAACAGTTTGCGGGATTTTTCGGCGAAGGTTGGCCAGTCGCTCGCGCCGTCTTCCTGGATAAATTCGATCTTGCGTCCGAGCACGCCGCCCATGGCATTGATTTGTTCGATGGCGAGTTTTTCGGCTTGTACGGAGCCGGTTTCACTGATGGCCATGGTGCCGGTGACAGAGTGGAGGATGCCGACTTTGACAGTACTGTCAGTAACGGCGAGCCCGGTGGTATTAACCTCGGCTGCGTGTGTGGCGGCGGCGATCAGTGCGAGTGATGCGGCCAGGGTTTTTAGTGTGTTGAGTATCGGCGAGCGTGAGCTGCCGGTTCTGGTTTGTTGCCTACGCATGGTCTTTCCTCTTTGTGTATTGAAAAGCCGGGGGATTTTTTCGGTGTTGGTGTTGCGTTCCCAGGTACAGACACGGTGTGCCCACGGTTCTTATTCTGGGGTGAGTGGGGTGTTGAGCCCATTCGACAAATGCCTTAGGGGGGTACGTCATTTGACGCATACCTTGTTTTTTTGAATGACGTTATTTTCGGGCGCGTTATAAGGATGATTAGGAGTGGTGAGACTGGAGGGGACATGCCTTCGGTATAGGCTACTGCGACACGCCGTGAATACATCCTTGTAGGCTCGGCACCGGCATCCCTTCGCGCTCCCGGCGCTTCGGGAAACTTCCCACATCCCTGTGGGTCGTCCATGCCGGTGACGGTCGCTGTAGCCTATACCGAAGGCATGTCTGCAAGTGCGAAGTAAAACTCCTGATGGTATGGGTTTTGATAGAGGTAATCATGTGTGCTGCGCGGATGAGATATGTGCCGAAACATGCAGCGCGTAGCTCGGAATGTTTTTGTTTACAGCACTAAGACAGCGCACCCAGCTTTAAAGCGCACCAAAACATATCACTCGCTTGCGCAGGGAGATATTTTTTCCTGGAAGAATGACTTTAAGGAACCGCTGGAAAATGTTTGCGAGGCAGCCAGCGCAAGGCAAAAACAAGAGAAAAAGCGGAGTTTACATCGAGTAAATGAGCATTTTGAGCTTGTTTTTAACGCCGCGATGGCAACGCAGGTAATTTTTCAGCGGTTCCTTAGGAAACTCCATGACGGCCAAGCAACACATCTTTCGCGTACGACGTAATTACAACCAGTGGGTCGCTAACCAGACTCTGGAAGACTATGCCTTGCGTTTTACCGCGAAGAGTGCGCGGCGGTGGTCGCGGGCGCGGGTGGCGACGACGGCGTTGGGGGCGATTTCGTTTTTGGCGTTGGAGGCGATTGGTGGGGCGATTACCTTGCATTATGGTTTTAATAATGCGGTGGCGGCGATTTGTACGGTTGGGTTGATTATTTTTTTGACGGCGATTCCGATCAGTTATTACGCGGCGAAGTATGGGGTGGATATTGATCTGCTGACGCGTGGGGCGGGGTTTGGTTATATCGGGTCGACGATTACGTCGTTAATCTATGCGTCGTTTACGTTTATCTTTTTTGCGCTGGAAGCGGCGATCATGGCGATGGCGTTGGAGCTGTTGTTTGATATTCCGCTGGTATATGGCTATTTGATCAGTGCGCTGGTGGTGATTCCGCTGGTGACTCACGGTATTACGTTTATCAGCCGTTTCCAGCTGTGGAGCCAGCCGGTGTGGGTGGTGCTGCAGTTGTTGCCGTTTGTTTTTATTATTTATATCGACGCGAGTGCGGTGGAGAGTTGGACGGCATTTACGGGTACTGAGCAAAGAGTGGATACAGATTCCATTCCCGGTGTGAATATTTTATTTTTCGGCGCGGCCTCGGCGGTGATGTTTTCGTTAATTGCGCAGATTGGTGAGCAGGTGGATTTCTTGCGCTTCCTGCCAGCGCCGACGCCAAAGACGCGTGTGCGTTGGTGGTGCGCGTTGATGGCGGGTGGGCCGGGGTGGATTGTTATTGGTGTGTTGAAGATTCTTGCCGGTTCTTTTCTCGCGGTATTGGCGCTTAATCACGGCGTGCCATTATTGGAATCCGCTGATCCGACGCGGATGTATATGGTGGCGTTCAGTTACATTACCTATTCACCGGAAGTGTCGCTGGCGGTGGCGGGGATTTTTGTGATCCTGTGTCAACTTAAAATTAATGTCACCAATGCCTATGCCGGTTCCATTGCCTGGTCGAATTTTTTCTCGCGTTTAACCCATAGCCATCCTGGCCGTGTGGTGTGGCTGGTGTTTAATGTCACCATCGCGTTGCTGCTGATGGAGCTGGGCGTTTATCACGCACTGGAACAAACCCTCGGGGTTTACGGCATTGTGGCGGTGGCCTGGCTCGGTGCTTTGGTCGCAGATCTGATGATCAATAAACCTCTGGGATTCAGTCCAAAACATATTGAATTTAAACGCGCCCACCTGTACGACATTAATCCTGTAGGTTTCGGTGCGATGTTGCTCGCGTCCGCTATCGGTATAACCTGCCACACCGGTGCGCTCGGTGATGTCGCACAAGCCTTGTCTCATTTCATTGCCCTGCTGGCCTCGCTGATTATTGCTCCGCTGATCGCCTGGGGCACCAAGGGGCGTTACTACATTGCGCGGCCGGTGGTGGAGATCAGCACGATCGACGGCACCGTCCATTGTTGTATCTGCGAACATAAATTCGAGCGCGAAGATGTTACCTACTGCCCGGCCTATGCCGGTCATATCTGTTCGTTATGCTGTTCGCTCGATGCGCGTTGTAACGACCACTGTAAACCCGGCGCCGGTTATGCTGAACAGCTGCGCGGATTCTTTACCGCGTTTTTACCGGAGTGGCTGACACCCAATATCAATTCACGTATCGGCCATTTTCTGACGCTGGTGATCATCATCAACGGCTTATCCGCCGTATTGCTGTCAATGATTTATTTTCAAACGCTGACCGAAGACATTGCGACGGCGCAGTTGCTGGCGACAACCCTGTGGAAGGTGTTTTTCCTGCTAGTGATCATCACCGGGGTGGTGAGTTGGTTGTTTGTATTGGCTCACGAAAGCCGCGTGGTTGCACAGGAAGAAACCCAACGCCAAACCCGTTTGTTGATGGAAGAAATTGTTGCCCACGAACGCACCGACAAAGCATTACAGGAAGCCAAGGAACACGCCGAAGCGGCCAACCTTGCCAAGAGCCGTTACCTGACCGGTATCAGCCACGAATTGCGCTCACCATTAAATGCCGTTCTGGGTTACACCCAACTGCTGGAAAAAGATCCGGCCATGCCAGCGAATCGCAAAGATGCACTGGCGGTAATTCGCCGCAGTGGCGAGCATCTGGCCGATTTGATTGAAGGCTTGCTGGATATCTCCAAGATTGAAGCGGGCCGTCTGGATTTACACAAAGATCAGGTGCGCCTGTCGGTGCTGATGGACCAACTGGTGAACATGTTTCGTTTGCAGGCGGAAGCAAAAGGCTTGGTATTTGAATACCATTGCAATGATCGTTTGCCGGAATTTGTGCATACCGATGAAAAGCGCTTGCGCCAGATTTTAATCAATCTGTTATCCAACGCGATCAAATACACGGAACAAGGCAAGGTTAGTTTCACCTTGCGTTACCGCAATCAGGTGGCAGAGTTCAGCGTGCAGGACACTGGAGAAGGCATTGCACCGGAAGATATTGAACGCATCTTCCGCCCTTTCGAGCGCGTGCGTAAACCTGGCTGCACCGCCTTGGGAACCGGTTTGGGTTTAACCATTACGCGCTTGCTGGCAGAAATTATGGGCGGCGACATTTCGGTAAAAAGCACACCGGGCCAAGGCAGTTTATTTAAAGCGAGTTTGATGCTGTCGAGTGTTAGTAAACCACTGCCAGAATCGATTACCGCACCAGCGCAAACCATCTATGGGTATCGCGGCAAGGTGCGCCATGTGATGATCGTGGATGATGAAGCACCGCACCGGCACTTGTTGCGTGCGATGCTAATGCCGCTCGGTTTTAATATCAGTGAGGTCGGCAATTCACTGTTAGCCATGGAACAACTGCAACAGGAAACCGATAACGGCAACGCGCCGGATCTTATCCTGCTGGATGTATCCATGCCTGGCTTGAACGGCTGGGAACTGGCTGCACAGTTGCGCGAATCCGGTTATCACGCACCGATTATCATGGTATCCGCCGATGCCAGCGAAGGTCGCAATCGTCCCAAAGACAAAACCGACAGGCCGCCACTGCACGATGCTTATGTAATAAAACCAGTGCGGCTTAACTTGCTGCTGGAACATATCGGCCGCTTACTCAATTTAACCTGGTGTTATGAAAAATCACCGACAAGCAACACTGTTCACATACCCGCTCCGGTGATTCCTGTTCTACAACTACCGGACGATATTCATATCAAGCGGTTGCGCGAATTAGCCATTATCGGCCACAAAAAGGGATTACAGGATTACCTGCAACAACTGGAGCACAACCGTCAGGCGCAGCCGGGCTTTATTGAACACATCAGAACCTTCGTCAACAATTTTCAGTTTGAAAAGATCATCACACTGCTGGGCAAACACACAACAGAATCAACGGGTGTCAGTTATGAACAACCATAAAAAACAGCGTCCTGTGGTATTAGTCGTCGATGATGCGATTGACAGCATCCATATGCTTAACGATGTCCTGGAAGA
Source organism: Cellvibrio sp. ARAG 10.3 (assembly GCF_051846955.1). Lineage (NCBI taxonomy): Bacteria > Pseudomonadati > Pseudomonadota > Gammaproteobacteria > Cellvibrionales > Cellvibrionaceae > Cellvibrio > Cellvibrio sp. ARAG 10.3. The sequence goes on along the minus strand of NZ_JBPYCU010000007.1, from coordinate 50,257 downwards.
CGCAGCGTTTACCGTACTGGTGGCATTGGAGGGCGCACAGGCGTTAACCATTACCCAAAACATTACGCCGGATATTATCCTGCTCGATGCAATCATGCCCAATATGGATGGCTTTGAAACCTGCCGCCGTTTGAAACAGAACCCTGACCTGGCGAACGTGCCGATTATCTTTATGACCGGCCTTAGCGATACCGAACATGTGGTGATGGGACTCGGCGCCGGTGGAGTGGATTACATCACCAAACCGATCAACGCCGAAGAATTGGTTGCGCGTATGCGTGTGCATCTTACCAATGCACGCATGACCCAAAGTGCGCGCAGTGCCCTAGATACTGCCGGTCAATTTTTATTGGCCACCGATCAACAGGGGCATTTATTGTGGGCCACGCCCCAGGTGCACCACTTGTTACAAACTGCCGGCGTCGATGAACCGACCCAACGCGCCGCTATCAGCCTCGCCCTGCGCGAGTGGCTGGCGCATAAACCGGATGGCGGGCACAGTCTCAGTTTTAATTTCTTACCGCGCACACTGAGTGTGGAACTTCTTGCAGTAGTTGATAACAAGGAATATTTGTTGCGCCTGAGCGATACGCCGAAACCCGCCGCCGCTACCGATGCGTTTAAACAACAATTTGCGGTGACCGGGCGCGAGGCTGATGTGTTGCTATGGATTGCCAACGGCAAAACCAATCGCGAAATCGGCCAGATTCTGGAGATGAGTCCACGCACCGTCAATAAACACCTGGAACAGATATTCCGCAAACTCGGGGTAGAAAATCGCACCTCAGCGGCGGCCGTGGCGATCCGTTGTCTCGCCAAGGCCTGATGAACAGTTGATTACTCGAATCCCGAGGTCCGGTATATGGAGACTCCTCCTTCCCAGGGAATCTCACCCGGCGTGTTTATCACACGGACTGAAAAATAGTTATCTCCCGGAACCAACGGCGCTTCGACTGAAAAACGTCCTCGGTCTTCCGTCACTTCGGTGATCGTTACCGGTAGCTCACTGGGCAAGTGATCTGCAACCAGTACCAGCCCATGCCATTCAATATTATGTTGCGGCCCCGGTATACCGAAGGTGCCAGTTAAGGTAATGGACTCTTCATCCGTTCGTACATCTTGCTGATCTAGCTCAACATATATTTCCGCCGGGTGATAGGTCACCGTTGCGCGATGCTCCAGGTAACCATTGGGTGAATCCAAAGAAATATCAAAACGGTTATACCAGCCGGACAGATAGTAAGTGACCTCAAAGCGATACAGTCCGTCCTCTACCGGAATAAGCGCCGCGGGTTCACTGCCGACCATAAGCATCAGGTCTCCTTCTCCCCAGTAGCTGTGCACCTCACCGGTAATGACCACAAACGGTTGTTCGGTATTCGCCGGGTAATTGATGTTCACAAGTTCAGTGGTCGGCATGAAATACATGTGCACATCCAGCGTGGAGTAATTGCCCGCCTGATCATAGGCAATGAGGGTAAAATAATTTTCACCGGGCACCAGCGTCAAATCCGCTGAATAGGTATCGCCATTGGCAACCAGGGGAATATCTTCCCGCAGCGCTCTCAAAACCACGCTGGCAATGCCGCTTGCGTTATCCCCGGTATCTCTGATGATCGCACTGAAACTCGCCCGATTGGAATCGGGTTCCTCATCCCATAAGGTATCAACAATATCCGGCGGAGCTGTATCGGTGGGCTGCTGTTCATCAGAGGCCTTACAGATCTTTTTAAAATTCAACACCTTCGCAGCCGTCGCATCATACGTAATTTGGCTTTCTGTACGCAGCTCAACAAATCTTGCCACTACAGCACCGGTGATGCGTGCGCGATGATGCATAAATATCTCGCTTTCAGCGCGTACAAAAGCATATGTCTGGCTACCGACATAAAATTCGGCAGAACCGTAGGTATAGATAGTCATACGAGACGGATTTCTACTAGCCGCGTTCAATTTAACGTTCAACGGCACTAGCAGCGGGTCAATAACATAAAGATTAACCGTGCCCTCGCCCAACACATCAATGCGACTTTCCACCTCCAGACGTAAATCGCGAACCCAATACTCTCCGGCAGGCAAGCGCACCGTTCCCTTATAACCTACATGTAAGCGGTCGATAAGGTATACATCGTGCTGGGGGGAGAACTCTGCGGTCGCCCATTGCGCTACCGTTACCTGTCCAAACTGGTTCACACCATCGGCGCCCACGGTCATTTTTTTATTCGCCGGAATGGAAAATTCTACCGTGGATTGCGTACGCTGCTTTCGTTTGTCGCGCGGCTTCGGCAATACCTGTTCTGTAGCAAAGCAGTCATCTACCGAACAACTTTTATGTATAGACCAGGGGTGATTTTGTACATGATGGGTTTTTATCTCATTAGTCGATTCTTTATAAATCCGTGCGTTGTAATCAAAGTGTACGTAGCTGTTTTTCCCAAACGTCTGGATGCCATTGACGAAAACCTCATCACAATATGGCAGGTCAGCATAAGCCGGGCTTATCCAAAGAGACAGACAGACAAGAAGATTCAGGGATATCAACGAAGAAGATAACCATTTTATTTTCCCAACAAACCATGGACATCGTTTCATGACAGTTTCCTTTTTGAAAATGGGGGAAATGCAACGTCTGTTGCATTAGTGAAATCGATGCCGCAGTGACAGTCTACGGACGATTTACGCAGAAAGGTCTAGTTGGGAATGTGTAGAGTTGCAAGGCTCTCATATACAACGAGACGCCATTAATTATTTATTGTGTAATGCTTGGACTTAATATCCGCCACCTATGTCACATCAACCCTTGTAATTGTAAAAAAGCCTGATATCAGCTTAAACTGCGCCATCTACAGGCAATTCATTTTCCATGAGACGGCTATGTATTTAACCTCGCGAAACATTACCCAAGCTTGCACCAAGCGAAGCGGAAAATGGCGATTCATACCTGGCGTTTTGCTTGCTTTTATCAGTTCACTGTCCGTTATAGCCGCTCAGGCAGCCACTCAGGTCCGGCTGGAAGATAACCAGATTATCTATTCGGGTAGCTTGTCTGTCGAAGCCAATGCCGAGGTTTTTTCACTCTATGAAGCCGCCGTCAAGAAACCCACTGTTCTCTCCATCAAGAGCCCAGGGGGGCCTATAGATGTCGGCCTGGACCTGGGCGAATGGACGCATCAACAAGGCCTGGACGTGCGCGTGGATGAATTCTGTTTTTCGTCCTGCGCCAACTACATCTTTACCGCCGGGGTTAAAAAAATTCTTGGAAAGAATGCGATTGTCGGCTTTCACGGCGGGGCCTCCAGTGAGAGTTTTAATATGGCACAGATGAATGCCACGCTGGCCAGGATACCGGCGGAGCAACGCGAAAAGGTGCGCGAAGAGGTGGAGCAACAACTAAAGGCCTATATAGTCGCCAATAAAAAGCGTGAAGCCAATTTTTACCAGGCCATTGCGGTAGCGCAAAAGATTACCACCCTGGGCCAGCAAGGTGTTTATCACATCTATCAGAAAACCGGATTCAAGGGTTGGTATTATTCGTTGGATGATATGGAGAAACTGGGCTTGAAAAATATCCATGTTGTCGGTGGCGATTGGAACCCCGAGCAACAGGAAAATCGATATAAAATTTATCGTGTATCCCTGGAGAATATTTAGTTTTTATTCCCGCCTTGTCACTAAAGAAAACCGGTTAACCCCCTTGGGGAGCTAACCGGCCCTTGATCACCTAACGCATTACTGAACGACCCACGAATGCGGCGCAGACACATTATTGCCCTCGCCGCGCGTTGCGGTGTTCACGGTAAAATAATAGGTCAAGGTATTACCCACTTGTTGGTTCGGAATCACCACCTCAAAGCTGTTACCGCTGGTGCGTGTCATCCCATTCCAACCGGGCGTGAAACACCAGGCCCAATCCAGATTCTCTTCCGTGGTGAAGGTAATCGTCACGCTGCCATTCGCATAGCTGGCGGTTGTGGTATAAGCCACGGTCGCGCCATTAGGTAAAGTCGCATTCGCGCTATAACCCTCGGCAGCGGTACTCGATGAAGAGGCCGCAGAACTGCTGCTGGCAACAGAACTGGATGAGGCGCCACCAGTCTCGCCGTAGGTGATGCTGCTCCAACTGGCTTCAATCGGCCCCGGATAAAATATCTGGCCGCTGGCGGGCGTGTAGGTATAAAAGCGGGCTTCTACCAGATCACCCACTTCGTACGCATTGGACCGCGTGACCTGATAGGTAAATGTACCGTCACCGTTAGCTATTTCTGCACCCACTCTGGTTTGCACATCAATCACATCGTAATCCTGCTGACCGTTGCGACGGGCAAATAAATGCACCTGGTTTTTTTCTTCCGGCAAGCGAATGCTGAATTGCACACTGCCGTTAGCCAGGGGCAGGATATTGACCACACCAATATCGTTCGGCGTATCTATAGAGGATGAGGATGAGGATGAGGATGAGGAAGAAGAGGAAGAAGAACTGTCAGAACTTGCGATGCTGCTGACCGATGACGCGCTGGATGAGCTATCTACAGAGGAACTGCTCACCACCATGCTGGACGCACTACTGGCAATTGAACTTGCCACGGAGCTTGATGAAGACGACGGCGTGCTCACTCCGGATTGACTCATCACTTCCATCTCGCCCGGCCCCACATTCACCACCATGCCATCCGTAAACTCAACGTTTTTACTGTTGGTCAAATCCGCGTTATAGACGATGTATGTGCGCGTATCGTCTTTGATGAACACCGCATAGGTTGCATGGTTTTCCGCTACGACACTTTTGTCGATAGCGCCGTATTGCTGGAAGGTTTTGATCCAGGTAAAGGTGTTAGCCAGTGAGTTACCTTCTTCGGTAAAGGACGATGGTCCACTGACGGAACCGCGCATACGGCCTTCGTTGTTATTAAAATTGGTCAAGGCGCCGGCTGGATCATAGATGCCTTGATACGCGTAGAAGATTGCGTCCCACATGGCGAACTGGGTGCGGCCATTAGCCAGGAATTCATAATTTTTTTGTACATTATCCGGGAATAAACCCAGGTACAACGAGCCGGATTGAATGGGCAACAGAATAATACCGTGCATGGCTTCCGGCAGCCCGCTGAACCAGGTGGCGTAGTCCGTCTTGCCGCCCCACACCAGGGATGCCATAGGCTTGTCGTAATTGGGGTGGTAATTTTCTTCGTACACATTGTTCCAGTATTCCTGGATCGCCGTCATCTCGGTGGTGTACAAATAAATTCCCGCATCGCGCAGCGCGGTGTTGCCGGTTTCTTCGCCCCACAGAATCATCGCTGTCCAGGCGTTCATGGCCTCGGAGGACGATTCATTGTTATTGCCAGCACCAAAACGCGCGTGGCCCGAAGCCCAGGAATGGCCCGCGTAGATATCGAAGTTGCGCAGGAACGGAAACATCTGGCCGCGCTCACTGGTAGCAGCATCGCGCGGACGTTCCCAGTTACCGTAATCGCGAATTAATAATTCCACCATGCCGCCAAAGGCTTGTTGATCTCTCCAGCTGTGATCGTTGCGCGCAATTTCAGCGGCTGCACGCACAAAATAACCGTAATGGAAATGGTGATCATTGAGTTGCGTCAGGCTACCAAAACTGCCATCGATGCCGAGCATTGTTCCCCAGTTGCTGTTGTAGTAAAACAAGTTCTTGGCAAAAGGCGACGGCTCCAGATCGTCAATGACATCGGCCTTTAACCAGCCCTCCAGGCGCCAGGTTAATTCGTCGAGGAATTGTGTTTCTGCGGCGGTATTACCCGATTGCTGGGCAAGGGAAACCAGTGTCGCGACCTTGCCGAGGCGTTTTCCGGTGTAATAGGTATCGCGATGCGTAAAACTTTCGGTGCGCACATTATTTACCAAATCGGACAAGCGGGTTTTATCAGCCGCACTTTCGAGTTCTGGCAAGGTGGGAATCACACCGTGAAAGGTTACCGCTGTGGTAAAGGATTCACCCTCTGCCAATTTCATGGTACCGCGCGGCGTAAAGTATGTATCGCCAGTTAAGCTCGCACCACCTGAAAGATTGCGCCACTGATGCGGGTACAAACCGAACAGGGTGCCGCTGGCGGTGCTCTCCGGATAATCCTGCGTGGTGATGTTATAGGTGGTTAATACCTTGCTGTCACTGCCGCGATAATTCCAACTCACGCGTGTGCCAGTAATGTGGTTGTATGCATAATCTTCCATGTATGCCAACGCCGCGCGATCCGGCAAGGCGGCAACGGAAAAATATTTTTTCCCCGACGGTAAATTCGCGGTGATGGTAGAGGTACCCAGGCCATTCCAGCTTGTGCCCTCCGGTGCAAAGGCGGCGTAATTGCGCCCCTCAACCGAAAAACCAATCACGCGGGAATTTTCCGAACCAGACCAGATTTCTGCCACGCTGGCTGCATCCGGCGCTGTGCTGTCGGTAGAAAATTCCAGCGTGGGATTACCACTGTTGTACACCGCAAACACGTAAGGCGAACCATGACCGAAAGTAAGGTCCATAGACGCACCCGCCGCTTCCATTCGCGCCGTGATAAACCAATCACTGTACTCATGCACACGAGTCGCAAGGTTATCATTCGCCGCGCTGTTGCCCAGCACAAAATCCAGATCTTTAAAATATACCGTGTGATGCAGCGGCGTAGGTGTACCGTTGATCCACTCTTCCACCGGTGCCGGCATGGTCCCCACAAACGCGTAATCCGCACTCCAGTAATCTTCCAGGCGCGGGGTGTAAAGACGCATACCGTTGCGCTCTGCTTTTAGTGCAAACGGATGCGCATAACTCACATTGTGGCTGCCACGGTTACCCCAATCCTGCCAGGGTAAATTGGTACCTTCCCACACCAGCGAACTCCACCAGGAATTGGTGGGTACCGGTTGATCGGCGAGATTATCGGTGAGGTATTGCGTGGTTTGAACATCGCGGTTATCGGGAATCGCCGCGTCAATGCGACTGTCCCACGCATTCAGGTAACTGCCGGCACCAACGCTGACAGTGCTGTTGGTCGGTGTGGTACTGGGCGGTGGATTGGTTTGTGCCGATACCGTGACGGTAGCAAAAAAAAGACTGAGTACTAATGGAGGTAATTTCATTACATCCTTCCTACTTATGTTTATGTTGTTGGTTAATTCACCCCGAAAAAAAGCGCAGCAAAAGACTGCCGCATTGCAAAAAGCAATACGGAAACGACATAACCTGTAGGTACTAATCGGTGTTATGACTAACGCATCATTATTTTTCTGGTTGGTGAATCGTCGTTGTTCAACCTCTGGATTTTTACATTATTATGATTATTAATATTTCGTTGATACCTTGGCTGTGCCTGCATTCCTTGCGCGAGAATTGTTCAATTCCTTCATTCCCATATTCAACAAAAACTGGGAAAAGTTCGTCCCAGTTTTAGGGTTGAGCCAACATGATATGTGTCACTTTTGTTTCACCAAAGAGGGACGCGAAGGAAAGCGTTTGATTTCAATGGGTTAGTAGAGATTTTTAATCAGAGCATCGAGACAGGAATTTTTTGCAGAATTTTTGGTTGGCGCGGAAGGTTGTTTTTTGATAGCGGGAGATAGAAGTTTCAGTGAGAGCGGTGGCGGTATTTTGCGGTTATGTAGGTCGGATTAGCGCAGCGTAATCCGACAACAAAACCGCCAACCGCGATCACCACGTATTAATATCCACCGCACTCCCCACCTTAATCACATCAAACTTCACATTCGCCCCATCCACCTCAATGGTGTAATTCACCGGCGAACCCAAAGCATCACCACTCACCGTGATGTCATACACACCATTGGTTAACGGCACCGTGTAAGCACCCGTCTCAAATACGGCATGAGAACTGCCGTCTACCGTGATCGTAATGCCGGACAAACCTTCGTTCACGCTGTACAGTTCATCACCATCCGCATCTTCGTACACCACACCGGTAAGGAAATAACCGGAGCCGGAGCGGGCGAAATTTTCGGTCAGCATGGATGCACGCCAATTGGTGCCGTCAGCAAAGAAATAACCGTCTTTATGGCCAATACCGATCTCGCGGAAGTTGGTGCTGAGGATATTCAAACGATGTCCTGGCGACTTAAAAAGCCCCTCATGATGGTTAGAGGCCGCAATGGCCAGATCAATGTTATTACCACTGCTACCACTCCATGCAATATTTTCTCCAGATGCCCAGGAACCACTGAAGGTGTAGCCCGCTTCATCCATTCGCTGCGTCGGAGAACTGCCACCCTCGCCTGTATGACTGAATACATCCGCATCGAGCATCCACTCACTGTGTACGCGAGCCGCTTCAATCAATTCCAGGTTAAATGCGAGCGGTGGCTTACGGGCGGATGAAATCGGGTCACCATTAATCCCTTGATTCAAGTCGATGTTGTAACGAGCAGCTTCCGCTTCCGGATCAAAACGCGCGCGGTTAACCAGTTCCAACACCAGGACTTCGTACACCGTTGGTTGCCGTGCAATATCCACCGCAGACGGTGTGGTGCTGACTTCCGCACTGGGGTCACTTTCCATCTCACCATCTACCGCTGTCACCACAAAATAGTAAGTGGTGCCGTTGGTGAGTCCGGTAATTTGATACGGCGGCGTTACATCCTCAATCCAGGTGCCATTGTCATACGCGGCAATATTGTCCGGCTGAATGTTGGGCTCGGTTGCGTAATAGATGTGGTAGCTATCCGCCGAGCTGACCGCGCCCCACTCCAGGGTGACCGACGCATTACCCGGTGCAGCACTAAGACTCTGCGGCGCGCCAAAGACTGACGATGAACTGCTGGAACTTGATGAGGAAGAAGCAGGCGTGCCCGGCGAATCATCGTCACCGCCGGACGAACCACCGCAGGCGACCAGCCCACTGATACACAAACACAACAAGACATTAAGGAATTTATTCATAAGGCACCATCTCTGATTTGTAGTGGCGCCGACGTGAATTCCCTGGCCATTGATCGATAGAATGCTACCAGCGTGCTGTGCCAGCGGCTGCGAAGGTTTTCGCAACCATCGCAACAAAAACTGGCGCAAGTCACAAATCAAAAAAATTACGGACAAGTGCCGATGCTGGCAATCCAGTCCTCAATCAAGGCCGCCCCCGCTTCGTCAACCAGGTTGCTGCCTAACGGCGGCATACCCAGGGCATCGCGACGCTGCATGCGTTGCAGTAACAACGAACGCTCCGGCGCGCCGGGCGCTAACAGCTGCGCATCTGCGATATCCAGATCGCCGTTTTGCGGTACAACGTTGCAGATATTCATATCCGCCAACGCCGTTGTGTGACGCAAATCCAAATTCACATTGGTCGGCCCATCCGGGCGATGGCATTGCGCGCAGTTGGTATGCAAATACGCACGCGCACGCTCGTCCAGCGGCGCAGCAGTATCAGCCGGATTGACCAAACGCGGCAAATTTTCCGGCGTATCGCTTAAGGGATCGCGCAAGGTGTTGATAGCATCGTGGGTAATTAACTGATTCGCCGTGCGGCCGGTTTGCGGGTAGGTCATGTCGCCATTTAATTGCGCGGTCTCCAGGCCGAGGCTGAAACCCGCCGCCGCAGTATGACATTGCATGCATTCACTGCTACTGGGGTAAATCCAGGGTTGACCTTCAATGTCCACCACCTTACCGCCCACCACCAATTCCGCATCGGTGCCGTTGGCGTTCCATTCGTAGGAATAACCGGCCCACTGGCCATCGTTATGCCGCATAAACAAACGCGTTTCGATCAGGCGCTCATGCAAATGGAAATTTTTCATCAACACACTGCCGTTGGGAAATTCCCAATCCTGCGCGGCGTTGATGGTAATAGTGGTATCGTCAGGCAACGCAAGCCAGCGCTGTTTATCGGCACCGTCGGACCAGAAAGGTGCATTGACCGTGTAAGGAATTAAACCGCTGGCCGGTTGGGTTGGATCAGTGGTGTTAACACAACCGGTTTGCGACAGCAGGCGCGGAAAGTTATCGCTGCTGGAACCCGCCGGATCAAGCCGATGAATCTGCCCGTTGTGCGTGACCAGGTACAATTCGTGGTCCATATCCTCCGCAAACGAGGCGATGTTCATGCCGGTTTCTTCGAGCAGATTCAAGGTGTAATCGCCACCCTCCTCCGTTAATCGCCACAGGCGACCGGTAATAAAATCGGCCACCACATACTGCCCGACCAGCCCCGGAATCGTATTACCGCGATACACATAACCACCGGTAATGGATTGCGCATCCGGCTGCGGAATAACCGCCACCGGATCAATCAACCCGGCAGTGCCGCAATTGGTCGACGGGTTGAAACATTGATTACCCTCGCGCAAACGCCAACCGTAATTGCCGCCCAGGGTAACGCGATTAATTTCTTCTATTTCATTCTGCCCCACATCCGCTAACCAGATATCACCGGTGGCCGAATCAAAACTCCACCGCCAGGGATTACGCAAACCCCAGGCAAAAATCTCCGGACAATTTGTGCCCGCGTCGTTAGTGCCATCGAGGTTGGTACACAACGCATTACCGGCAAAGGGATTGCTGTCAGGAATCGCGTAAGGTGTGCCGCCGTCCACATCAAAACGCATGAGCGAGCCAAATACATTGCTGGTGGTTTGCGCGCGATTGCCCGGATCACCACCTGAGCCACCGTCGCCCAGGCTTAAATATAAATAGCCGTCCTCATCAAAACCCAGCTGCCCGCCGTAGTGGTTATCAAAAGGATGCTCAAGGCTCAGCAGAATCTCTTCGGAATCCGGGTCCAGCGTTTGTCCGCCGTCGCTACTGGTAAAGCGCGACAAGGTATCGCGGCTGCGCGCCCCTTCTTCATCGCGAATGTAATACAGAAACACTTCGCCGTTGTTCGCAAAGTCCGGATGAAAGGCCATGGCCAACAACCCCGCCTCATAGGGGCCATCGTCCACACGGGCCTGGATATCAATAAACGTACGCAGATTGGTGCTGGCTGCATTATTGAACACCCGCACCCGCCCCGGCTGCTCAATCACATACCAGCGCGCGTCGTTGCCCGGCTCGTGCAACAAACCCACCGCGCGGGTAAACGACAAGTCATTAAAGACGCGTGTTAATTGAATACTGGAATCCGTCGAAGGCGGCTCGGGGGCGAGGCACGTTGTATTAGCCGGGCGCGCATCCAGCCCGGCCTCTTCAGACGGCGGATTAGGGTTTTGCGGCGGAGGCGGCGCGGGATCAGGCGTATTGTCAGAACCTGACGACCCACCGCACCCGGCGAGGATCAGCAGTATAAAAAGAAGAGGAAGGAAGCACTTGTTCTGCGTCAGGATCGTCATGTAACCCCCGGCATTTTTATATAAGTGATGAACCTATATAGATAACAGCCGACCGGCAAACATTCCGTTGACTAACGCACCCTCTGCGACAAGGGTTAGCTGAAGCACATAAAAAAGGCGGGTTACCCCGCCAAGCACCTTGTTGAAACCGTGGACGAGAAGCTGACAAAGGACCGGGGAACTGCGTCCCCTTTATCCCCAACAACAAGCCAACCCCTACTTGTAAACTGGATATCTGGCCATGTTTGCGCAAACATTTTGTCACATTAAAAAGCAGGATTTCACGAATCCTGCCTCTGTGAACTACTTCGATGCACAAAGTAATACCAGCATTGGTGCGCAATATAACGCCATGAATGGCGGGAGACAAGAGGCGAAGCGAAAAGAAATGTTAGCGCAAACAGGTAGACGCGCGGCGGTCCCTATGGGGCGATAGGGGATGAGCTTTGGCCGCTCTGGTTTCGGGGATGTGGGCGTATTGAGGCTTTATGGGGGCAAACGGGTGAAATGAGGCTAGAATCTTCTTTAGCGCTTCGGTTGTTGGGTGGGTAAGTCCCTCTGCTATCTCAGCAGCCGTATGCGCAGCCCAATGGAAATTACCGCTGCTGGAACCCTGGTTTATACAGGTATATTTCGAGGGGATTTAAATCTGTGCGCGTTTTGCTACTGGTGGTTGCGTGTTATCGGTGGGAGTTTTGAGAAAGTCTTTTTGTGAACAATGACTTGGGCTCGGAGCGAGAATGATAACGCGCAATGCGTGGGAGATTAACGCGCATGCGCGTTTTTGTTCTCAAGCATTCTGTGAAAACTGGAAGTTTAGTTAGTTAAATTAGAGGTTGCTGAGTTTTCTTGATGGAGAAGATGAGGCGGGAAGCGCGCATGCGCGATATTACAATGTTAGCACTCAAAGAAGTATCGGAATATTAAGATGATCGAAGAAATATACACAGCCGTCGAAGAAAAATATTTTTCGTCTGGTGACTTTAATGGAATGCCTATTTACGGCCTTGAAGGCGTCTTCGACATTAATGGTGAAACCTTTAAAGCATCGGTACGGAAAGGAATCGAAGATGACATCCTGACAGCCAGAGTTGATGGTAATCCTCATATCAGAGTTTTTTCAAACATCCCAAAGGACAAAATACTTGAGGCCTTCGATGCTTCAGAATATCCAGGTCATATATGCCTATATCCCCATGAAAAAAGACTGACCAACTCTAACAGGCTTGCCGAATACAGTCAGTCACCTTACGAATTGGAGTTGGCGAGAGGGGCTGGCCAACTCGACTATAGAACTTTCGACTTGTCTGTTTTGGAATACTATCGAAACGACCCTCGCTATTCATACGAAACTGATTTTATTCATGGCCAAATATCCATTACCGATGAGTTTTTTGAGTCTGATAGCGTTCCAGAGCATGATCAGATACTCCTACAGACATTTGGCTTTGCCTACGACGATGATCTAAACAGATATGTAGCAGTCTTTTTGCGATACTTGGGCAATCTTAGCCCTGAGCACCAAAGAGTCTGGGCCGCCAAGGAAGTAAAAGGGAGTATAAAGCTTCATCCTGATTATTATGCTTCGAGTATATTGGGGTCTTGGGGCTCAAGAATGTCAATATTTAGAGCCTTTACACAAGAGCTAAAAATTATCAACGAGATGAGTGTATTGATTGGAAAACCCGCTCTCTTTAGAAATAGTTACGACGAGGAAACTCCTAAAGAGTTTGGGTTTCTTTTGCGGCCTACACAGTCAGAATTCAACAACTTCATGTTGCTTTTAGACAAAATGATGTCAGACAACATCAACAAGAAATTCTTTGAAAATGACGTTGAGCTTGAAAGTGAGAAAGAGCGCGAAGACGGGAAAATTATTGTAAACCAAAAAGGAACAATACAAATCCTAGAGGATTGGATTAATAAATATTTTCGTCCTGCCGATCCTGAACCAATCGAAAATATGATGAAGGCTTTTCGAAAAGTTAGGCAGCTTCGTCAAAAACCCGCACATAAAGTCAATGCTGATGCATTCGATCAGGAGTTGTTCAAACAGCAGCGTAATATAGTCATTAACGCCTATGACGCAGTTAGAACACTACGGTTGATTCTGGCCAACCACCCAAGTGTTAAAGAAAATCCCCCTAAAATAAATGATCGACTATATAAAGGGGAAATATGGGACATCTAAAAGTGCTAACAAGCGGCTGCTGTCGCACTGTTAAAAGCTCCGGCTTCGCCTCCACTTTTACCAGCCGCAGAGTCGGTCGTTAGGCTCACAAATATGTCCAAACCAATGTCACCCGAGCGAGAACGTGAATACAACGAATTACATGCATATATCGATTTCTATTCAACGCATGTGCGAGAAATAGATCCGAATAGCCAGGCACATCCTACAAATGTCTGTAAGCGTATAGTTAAAGAACATGGTCGCTCAATAGCGCTTGAAGGCTTAAGGCAGGCTGTAAATGACACTGTAGAAGATTTAATGCATCAGCCCATTGAGTATATTCAACGACTGGATGCAGCTCTTCATCAGCACGGGCTTGTTACATTTTCTGAAATTCGTCGCCGCTATTCCTCGTCATACAAAAAAATATTGAAACGTGGCAATATTAAAAACGAAACTGAGTACTATATTATTGCCGGAATACTTGCAGATCTTGAATCTAGTGTAGGTGAAGAAGAGCGTGTTCTTATAGAACAGCTTGCAATGCAATATGAAAAGAAGCCTAACAAAGTGTAGCAACCCGCGCACTGCGTGCGCTGGACAGTTTTTAAGTCGCAGCTTTGTGGTTTTGCTGTGCAAAAGTAACCCACAAAGCCGCAACTTAAAAACTGCCGTTGTACACGGCGTTAAATAGGCACTGCCAATGCGAGCACTTGCAGCACTTACGATATTTTTAGTTTCTTGCGCAGTGTATGGCGATGTCAAAGAGCCCTTGCTGCATCCAGATGAAGCCATCCGTGCGGCCGAACGATTTTTGGCTGTAAAAGGTATCGGAACGGAGGGGTTTTCGATCTATTCTCTTACGTTCGACCATATTTCTCGTAAATGGTGGATCTCCTATCAGATGGATACATGTCCGTGTCCAGTGGGCGGAAACCACTTCACAGTGCGAATCACTAGTGAATCGCCATTAGAGCTTCAGTTAGATCGCGGGCTTTAATTTAAAAACTAATATGCGGACCAAGAGGTCCGCACTATTGAACTGTTATGTTTTCGGAGTCGGGCGCAAGGAACCTTTTGACGATTATTTATGACTATTACAATCTATGCTGATTCCAATATTTATCGGTATGTCGCAACTGGCGAGCTAGAAATTACCACTATTGGCTCCGTTCGATTCGCTTATTCCAGTGTTCATTTTGATGAAATGATACGAACTGGGAGCTTGGAAATACTGAAAGGTCTTGAAGCACTAAATGCTGTCCCGTTGGTAACAAATGAAAACGGTGAGTATGACATTGATAGCATAGGTGTTTGTTTAGAATATGTAGACCCGTATAAAAAGTTTGAAGATTACAAATCTGATTATGTGGAGCGGCCTGACGCTGAAGCATCTCTTAATGAGTTATTGTTAAGGATGTTGGGAGCTGACAATATAGAAGAGTTAAAAAAGGCTCCAGATACATTATTATCTCTTGCGGACGACATGAAACAATACTTTGGTGAGGAGGCGAACGATATTCAAGAAAGAGCCAAATTAGCGTCAAATGACCTCGAGACGTTAATCCAAGGAGATTTGTCTACAAGAAGGCCGCTTACAAAAACTCGTACGGAGTTTGGATATCCCAAAGGGGCAACTTCGTTACATGAGAATGATCAAAATCCTATTGACGAAATTTGGGAGCGATTAAGTTCAAAATTAAGCGGAGTAACAAAAGAACAATTTTTTAGTTTTGAAGCTATCCCAAATGTTGAGTTGGAAAGAAGCAGAGTCGGTGATGTAGCTGGTTGCCACTTGATTCTTAATATGATTGGCTATCATCCGGACAAAGGACTACCGAATCGAGAAAAAATTAGGAACATTCTGTCTGATGGACAACATCTTGGTTATGGGTCAATGTGTGGTTGTTTTCTAACGTCTGACTATAGGCTATACAAAAAGGCAGATGCGATTTTCAAATTTAGGAAATATGCATCACAAGCAGAGCATATTGAATATAAATCTGAGGGAATGTCGACAACTCTGGTTGAACCAGGGTCAGTTCGTAGGGTAAAGCTGGAGCGGTCAAGTGAAACATAACAAAGCTGTTATAGGGACATTTTTTGCTTCGTTCCGTTTTGGGGTGGCTACGCCACTTTACCCCAAAACTCCACTACGCAAAAAATGCCCCATACAGCGGCGTTAGAGAACCGAGTTCCCCAAGAAAAGTCGACACCTCACTACCACCTAACGAGGGTCTAGAAAATGCCAAAGAAATTTGGTTTTGGGAAATCAATTAAGATATGAAGTCATATATTTTTAGCATTTTGTTTTTCTTGGTAAGTGCAGCATTAAATTTAGCCGTTTTCTTCATTTCGTATCGAAAACTAACATTCCCTTTCCTGCACGAGGAACAGAGGATGGATAATGCATCAAAAATATTTTTATATGTTGTTCCTAGTTACTTACTAATAGCGTGGGGTTTTTCCGTATTGGTATATTTTGCAATCAAGAAGAAAGCGTAACAAATTGGTCAAATTCACTCTAGCCTGTGGGGTCCGCAGGACATAGCACTCTGGGTTACAAAATCTCCAATCATTTTTAAGCAGCTTATGAAAAAATGTGTGTCTGAAACAGTGTCTACTTTTGGTGGGGAAGATCAAAACGGTGTTAAGTCGTAACGCAGAGATATCAAATATAGTGAGGAGCAATGAAATTGCATAGGTAACGCGTGTCGTTCGCCCGCTTCGTGGGCTTGGACTTTCGTTTCATCACGCTTCGTTAAGGAACCACATGCGGACACGATGCCCCAAGAAGGTAAGCCCACCATCCCACATGGAGAATGTGTTTTGAGAAAAAATTACGTCTTGATAGATTATGAAAATGTACAGCCGAGCTATATGACGGCTTTAGACGCTGACCACTTCCATGTTTTAGTATTTGTGGGAGCTAGTCAAACTAAAGTTACTTACGAGGTTGCATCCGCTTTACAGGCGATGGGGGATAGAGCCGAATATATAAAAATATCCAGCAGTGGCAGTAATGCCCTGGACTTTCATATAGCGTTTTATATCGGGAAAATTGCAGCTCTAGAGCCGGATTCATATTTTCACATAATCTCAAAAGATTCAGGATTCGATCCACTTGTCCAGCACTTAAAAAGCAAGAAAATCCTTGCATCCAGAGTAAAATCAATTTCTGAAATACCTTTGATTAAAATTTCCAATTTAAAGTCACCCTCAGAAAAGGCTTCTGCTGTTATGGCTAATCTTGCACAACGAGGTGCATCAAAGCCCAGAACCTTAGAAACGCTCAGCAGCACAATCAATTCTTTGTTTCAAAAATCTTTAACGGAGCAAGAAATAGCCTTTATCATTGAAGAAATGAAGTCGCAAAAAGCTATTTCTATAAATGAAAAAAAGGTGGTATACATTTAGAGCACCTTTCAATCTAAGCGAGGAATAATAATGGGCGCAAAAACATGGATGATTGTTTATTCAAATGAACAACCTTCAGAACGATTTAAAAATTACCCCAAACCAGATCTGGAAAAAACGGTAACTTTATTAAATCGTCTATATCCCGACGAAAAACTTGAGAAAATCGAAGACGTTGATTTGTCTTATACCTCTCCTCCTGATGATGTGATATATGCGGGGCATTTCGATGGAGTTGCCGTAATCGCTGCCAAAGAATTCGGAATAGATAATCCATCAAAGATTAACAATCGGTTCATCTCTGAGTCCCCCTTTAAACACATCTATTTACACGCTATGCATAGTGTTGTTGATTGGCTCGCTTTCGCTAAATGGGAGGATGGAGAGCTAAGCCGATCCCTTAGTCTTTCTCCTGATAGTGGAATAATCGAAGATATAGGTAAAAAGTTCGACTTCGAAATCCCTTACTGGAATGGAGATTACCCGGCGATTGATCCTGAGGATGAGAATGCAGAGGAATATCGCTTCAAGTTTCATCCCTTAGAGCTTGGAGAGGAGGTATTAAAGCAACTTTTTGGTTATCAATTAGAAGGCTTTGCAAATGAAGATCTCATTGAGCCAGAGAACATCACTCTCTTTGGATTTAAGCGAGCTAAACCCTGGTGGAAAATTTGGTAGAAGGCAACAAAGCTGTCATATGAAAAAACTATTACCTATTCTGATTTTATTCACGTCCGTAGCAGTTGCAGAGAAAAGCACCTGCTACGGAACCACTTCCGATGGAAGATTAGAAAATGGAGTTAAACTCCCTGCATCAGGAGCCAACTTTGAAGGGTATAGCTCAATAGCGAGAGCAGCTGGTCGAACCTATGTTCATTCCCATGTAAGTGAAATCATTCTGGCTGGGTACAAAGACCTCGAAACCACAAATCCCGACAAAGTATTTAAATATGCTGAAACGGGGTTCGAGGAGGGTGGTCAATTTAAACCCCATAAGACTCATAGAAATGGCCTGTCTGTAGACTTTATGGTTTCAGTCATAGATAAAACTGGCAAGTCTGTTCATTTACCGACTCATCCGTTTAACAAGTTCGGTTATAACATTGAATTTGGCAATGATGGAACTTATGAAGAATTCACTATAGATTATGAGGCGATGGCTGCCCATATTGTCGCGCTGCATAAAGAGTCGATAAAACGAGGCTATGACTTGTGGCGGGTAATCTTTGACCCACAGTTGCAACCGAACCTGTTCAAAACCAAACACGGGAACTATCTGGCTAAAAATATTCAATTTTCAAAAACACCTTCATGGGTGCGGCATGACGAACATTACCATGTTGATTTCGCAATTCCTTGCAAGTAGCGGCGCTAAAAAAATTAACAATAAGCAATGAAAAACATCTGGTATAGGTTTCGACTGAGACCTGCCTCTTTCAACACAAACGTGGCCAGACTTAACCAAGTATCTAAATTAGTACGCAATATAGCGCCATGAACGGCGCTAGACAAGAGTGTGAGCGAAAAGAAGTGTCTGGGCAACAATTGGGTGGATCGGTGACTTGGGCACCTCCTAGCCATCAGTATTCGGATTGCGTAAATAAAGCAACTGGGCATCGAGATAATTTATGGCAAGCTTGTGAAAATGGTTTCGAAGCAGCAAAACATGCTCGAACCGATTGCAGAGGTGCAGGCAGTTGGTGATCCAGAGGAGAATATGATGAACAATTCCCGCGTATTAAGTAGCGCTTTCTTAGTCATAGGTTTGGCGATAGCTGCCTTTACATTTAAGACAACTAATCATAGTGAGAAAGCTATTCTTGCTACAGATAAAAACAATCCACCAATTGCAAATACGATAAACGGTAACGCTGGCTCACCGCAAGAAATTCAAGCACCCGCGCAGACAACAGAAAACTCTTATGATGGCCCCTCAGTGCAATACATTGGTTCTAACGAAAAATATGATCATAGCTTGCTTGGAGAAAATGCTCGAATTTATAGTGCCTATGACAACAGTACTCTAGAAACCCTTGCAGATGGGGGAGATTTACTTGCTGCCAAAGTGCTAGCCAATCGCTTGATAACTAATCCTCCAATGGACAGCCTCAATGATGAGCCGGAAGAAAATATCAAACGCTGGGAGGAATATTTACAAAAAAAGGAAAAATATATTGAACTGTCTTTGATATATGGCGATATGGAGCTAGTCAACTCCGCAGCCCACCTTTCTATGGAAGGGTTTGATCTTCGAGATCACGCTCAAGTTCATGATGCTGTACTGGAAGAACTGGCATTTTTGGAGTTTGCAGCCTTACGAGGGCTGCAAACAAAAAAATATCAAGATGCTCCGAGAGTCCTCAATCGATATAGCGGTATGCTGCATAAGCCCTTAATACTTAGCCAAGAGGACAAGTCCCACATCCTTGAGAGGGCCCAGGAAATTTATGATGACCTTGAAGCAAAACGTAAAGCAATGAATCTGGGACCATTTGAAGATATAGAAGATAAAAAGCATAACAAATTTTTTCCTGAATATGATCCGGCCAAGGATTATTTGGATGCTATGGGCGAAAATGCATTTTGAATGCGGTCTATTACCGCTTCAGTTAAAAGGTGAGCACATCCAGAAATAAAGGATCTGAAATGCTATAAGAGAAAAAGTCCGTTGACGACATTGCAATTCTGCCGTTCTTTAGCTGGACCTTAGGGTTTCGAGCGACTTAAAATTTGACCTGTCGTTTTTCCTCAAAGACTCGCCCGACAACGATTGGCACTATGCGCCGGATCATCCCGCAATAATCTTGCGGTAACACCATTAGTCCAGCCAAAACCATCCTGTAGCGGATATTCCCCGCCCTTCGCGTGTTCAAGCGTCGGGCGCAGTACATATTTTTCCACCAGCTTGCCTTCTGCCCGGTAAAGCTCGGCGACGATTGTCAGCCAGCGTTCGCGGATGTCGGCGGCAAGTTCGGTGTGGCAGTAGTTGAGCAGCCCGCGAATCGCGAGCCATTGCAGCGGCGCCCAACCGTTGGGGCGGTCCCATTGTTGGCCGGTTTGGCCAAGCTCTGTGGTTGAGATTCCACCCGGTGCGAGCAGGCGCTGGCGGATGGTGTCGGCGACGGCGTTGGCTTGTTCAGGGCTGGCCATCTCGACAAACAGCGGAACTACCGTGGCCGCGGTGAGATTGTCACGCTGTTGTTGCAGTTGCCAATCGTAATCCATGTAGGCGCCTTCACTCTCTCGCCAGAAGTATTTATTGATCGCGGCCTGACGGTCATTCGCGCGTTGAATAAAATCATCCACTGCCTGTATTTCACCGGCTTGTGCGCACAGGCGGGCGATCTGTCGTTCCAGCTTAAACAGCAGGCAATTAAGATCCACCGGAACAATGGCCGTGGTGCGAATGGTTGCTAATGAATGAGGATCGGTTTGCCAGCGCGAACTGAAATCCCATCCGGATTCTGCTGCCGCGCGCAAATCGCGATAGACATCGTGGGCCGGGCGGGTCGATGCACGCGCGGTGGTTACGTCTTCAAAATAAGATTCTTCACGCGGACCATCGCGATCATCCCAATAGCGGTTTAACCATGCACCGCAGGCCATGCGCACACAGCGGCGATGTGCTTCTCCCGGGCGCAAATCATCTGCACCATCCATCCAGAAAGCGTATTCCTTACGCAGCTGCGGTAAATAATCGAGCGCTTTGTGAATGCCGCCGGTTTCGAATAAATCCACCATCAGGCAAAACACCGGCGGCTGTGACCGGCTCAGGTAATAATTGCGGGTGCCATTGGGCACATGGCCGTAGGTGTCAATCAGGTAGGCGAAATTGTCGGCCATGGCACGTAACAAGTCCGACCGTTTGCGGTCGAGTAGCCCGAGCATGGTGAAGTAGGAATCCCAATAATACAGTTCGCTAAAACGCCCGCCGGGTACCACATAATCATGAGGTAAGGCGAGCAGCGATGAACGCTTGGGATGTTTGCGCGGGCGGCGGGTTAATACATCCCACAGGCTATCTATATGTTCCGCCAGACTCAGTTCACGGTTGGCGACAAAACAATCGGGCGGCGCTTCCTCGGCGGTAAAGTTATCGAGCACAAACTGCCGTAAATCAAAATCCTCGCGCGCGCAATTTGCACGATACTCACGAAGAATGTGCTCAGGATCATGGCGCGGCACACAGTCTACAAAGGTTTTGCTATCGGAAAATATTTCATTCATTTGCACCGCGACAAACAGTTCTTGATAGCGGTCTGCGGGCGTCAGGGTATCGGGTGGTAATAAATGTTGAATATCATCAGCATCAACTAACTCATCATCAGCAGTGGGTATTACTGCTCCGTATAATTCCACAACAGGCCTCCATCCACATAAAAGGTCGAACCGGTAACATAATCTGCATCCGCTGATGCGAGGAACGCGGCCAAGCCAGCCACATCTTCCGGCTGCCCCAGGCGCCGTAGCGGAATATTGCACAGCAACTTTTCCAGTAGTACAGGGTTATTGAGCAAGGTTTTATTCATGGGCGTTTCAATGGCGCCCGGTGCAATGTTATTGACGGTAATGCCGAGGTGCGCCAACTCAATGGCCAGATTGCGCGTCATCATCTTGAGCGCGCCTTTACTCGCGCAATAGGCAGTAAAGTTTGGAAAGGGTAATTCTTCGTGAACGGAACTGATATTAATAATCTTGCCCCCACGCCCGGTATCGCGCAGATGTTGCACGAAAGCCTGGGCGGTGAAGAACGCGCCTTTTAAATTGACGCTCATGGTGCGATCAAAATGCGCTTCTGTCATCTCCCAGAAAGGTGCAGGTTTTTCTACCCCGGCATTATTGACCAGGATGTCTATTGACCCCATCTGCGCCACGCCTTCGGTAATCAGATACCGGCAGGTTGCTACATCGGAAATGTCACCGTCCAGTACGCACACGCGGCGCCCGTGGGCCTGGACCTGCTCAGCTGCCGCCGCCGAGCGTTCATCCTCCACACGCCCGGCGATAATAATGTCGGCCCCTTCTTTTGCCAGGCGATCGGCAATACCCAGGCCTATACCTTGCGTGCTGCCGGTAACCAAAGCTACTTTGTTGGTCAGTCTCATCGGCGTGCCCCGAATGATGTGATTTCACGGTGAATGGCGGTAATTATCACGGATTTTTAGACATGCGTCTGTTAAACATGACACCGAGTGTGTGACTCGATAAATCGAGCCGATTGTAGCGGATGGGGATGATTTTATATCTGGTCAAGGGAGTTGTTGCTCATACAGCCCGGTTAGACGAGTACGGATTTCGTCGGCACCGGGCGCTCTACGATCAGCGGGAAAAGCGCGGGTTCAAGAATTCGCTGTTAACGGTGATTAACCCGATCTGTTATTCGACGAAATTTAAACCGCCGCAATAAACCTATAGCAAACAGTCCAAGCCCCAGCAACAGCGCGGAATTTGGCTCAGGCACATCTACGCTACGATCAACGTCTATTTCTACTGTAATGGTGTGCAGCCACAAATGATCCGTATGAGAGGTAACCCA
This sequence comes from Cellvibrio sp. ARAG 10.3, assembly GCF_051846955.1. Lineage (NCBI taxonomy): Bacteria > Pseudomonadati > Pseudomonadota > Gammaproteobacteria > Cellvibrionales > Cellvibrionaceae > Cellvibrio > Cellvibrio sp. ARAG 10.3. The sequence goes on along the minus strand of NZ_JBPYCU010000007.1, from coordinate 27,833 downwards.
GGCATTCATGGTTCCATCCAAATCAATATTCAAGGCGCAATAAACCGTATCATCATCACCGGGTACTGCAGCTATCTCAAACTGACACCAATCATTGCGGATCCAATCAGTTTCAAAAACCGTTAAGCCAGTATCGATGTCACCATGAACGTCTCGCCAGCCAAATATCCAGGAACTGAAGGTAACCATTTCGTTCACGTATGGAAGCCAGTTAATGTCATCAGTATCCGGATATTCGTCTTCATCGCCGAGATTATCTTCCGAATAAATTTCCGTGAAGTCGTAAATGAGTTTGATGTTGGTAATCGAATCTGTGGCTGGGGAATAGCCGACGGAGGTAAGGTCAAAAACGTGGCCTGCTCCACCATCGCTCATCAGTCGTTGTTCGACAACAAAAGTATCAGTGATTAAAAGCGCATTGACATTTAAAGAAACAAGAAATAGTGGAAAGAGCAGAATGGAAATAACCTGTCGCATAAAATACCTCCTTTGTATGGAGTATTTTATGAAGCAGATTGTAAGCCATTTTTTATAAGACTTTTTAAAATCAACACCTTGTCAAAAATCACAGCAATGCGGAATACCTTACCTTGTAAGGTATTCCGACAAAATTACCGAGGAGTAAATCGCCGCATTACTGCTATTTTGGCGCGAATTTAAAATATCAAATCAAAAATTCCAAAAACGACGAGCAATCCGATAATAAAAATAATCCCAATGATCCACAGAATAATCTTCATGACGTTTCCTCCAAAATTTATGCCGCAATTATCTGGACGCGATAGACCCGTTTTGGTTCATGTGCGCATTGTTTAATGTGCATGAACTGACACTAATGTTGTGACGATGGCTTGAGTATTAATGCGCCCAAGGGCGGTAAATCCAGTTGGAGCATGTAGGGTTGTTCGTGGCCGTGCTCTTCGAGAGCGAATGCAGCAGCCACACCGGAGTTTGATCCACCGTAGCATTCGGCATCGCTGTTTAACATAACCTTCCAGCTGCCGCTGACGGGTACCCCGATCCGGTAACCAGGGCGTGGGGTCGGCGTGAAATTGTGCACAACCAATAGCGGCGCGCCGCTTGTGCCACGGCGCAACCAGGCGTAGACGCTGTTTTTGTGGTCATCGCCGATGAGCCATTGAAACCCCTCCCCTTTGTGATCCAGCTCGTGTAGTGCAGGCTCGTTGCGGTACAGGTGGTTGACGTCTCTCAGCAATTGCTGCACACCGCAATGTTCAGGGTAATCGAGCAAGAACCAATCGAGTTGTTCGTCGTGGTTCCATTCCCGCCACTGCGCGATATCGCAGCCCATAAACAACAATTTTTTCCCGGGATGGGTCCACATAAAGCTCAGGTAAAGTCGCAGGTTGGCAAATTTTTGCCAGTGGTCGCCGGGCATTTTGTTGAGCAGTGAACCTTTACCGTGGACCACTTCGTCGTGGGATATCGGCAAAATAAAATTTTCGTAAAAAGCGTAAAGCAAACCAAATGTCAGTTGGTGATGGTGAAACGTTCGGTAGAGTGGATCTTCGCTCGCGTATTTAAGCGTGTCATGCATCCAACCCATATTCCACTTGTAGATAAAGCCGAGGCCACCCTCTTGCGTTGGGCGGCTTACACCGGGCCAGGCGGTGGATTCTTCAGCAATAACCATGGTACCGGGCGCATCGCTGGCAACCACATCGTTCAGGTGCCGCAAAAAATCAATGGCTTCGAGATTTTCGCGGCCACCGTATTGGTTAGGAATCCACTCGCCCTGTTCACGCGAATAATCGCGATAGAGCATTGAGGCAACGGCGTCGACTCGTAAGCCATCGATGTGGTAAGCACGCAACCAATGCAGGGCGGAGGCGAGCATAAAGCCATGCACCTCGTTGCGGCCGAGATTGTAAATATAGGTATCCCAGTCCTGGTGAAAGCCTTCAAAGGGATGGGCATATTCATATAGCGCGGTGCCGTCGAATTGACCGAGGCCATGCGCGTCGGTGGGAAAATGCGCGGGCACCCAATCGAGAATAATGCCAATCCCCGCCTGATGACATTTATCCACGAAGGCCGCGAAATCGGCGGGGTTGCCGTAACGTGCAGTAGGCGCAAACTGTGAGAGCGGTTGGTAGCCCCAGGAGCCACCAAAGGGATGTTCCATGATGGGTAATAACTCAATATGACTGAAACCCATATCGACAACATAGGGAATTAACTGGTCTGCCAGCTCATGCCAATTGTAGATCGGATCTTCGCCCCAACCGCGCCGCCACGAGCCCACATGTACTTCATAAATACTGATGGCTTGTTTATAAGGATCAGCGGTGTTGCGCCGCTGAATCCATTGCTGATCGTGCCATTGAAATTCGAGGGGCGCACTGACCACGGAACCGGTTGCTGGCGGTGCCTCGGTCGCCAGGGCCATAGGATCTGCCTTCAAGGTAACGCTACTGTTACAATCGAGAATTTCAAATTTATACACTTCGCCCGCTTGCAATCGCGGTATAAAAATTTCCCATACACCGGCAGGATAACGCACGCGCATCGGATAGCGACGACCGTCCCAAGCGTTAAAATTTCCCACGACCGAAACACGCCTTGCATTGGGCGCCCACACCGAAAAGCGCACGCCGGATATCCCTTCATGCGTCGTCAGTTGCGCGCCAAAAACCCGACCCATCTCACGATGATTACCTTCACCGAACAAATATAAATCCATATCTCCCAGCAGTGGACCGAAGGCGTAAGGGTCTTCCATTTCACACATGCCATTCGCCCACAGAATTCGGTAGCGGTAGGGTTTGCGTGTAGGCATCGTGAGCGTAAATAAACCCGGCGCCAGGTCTTGCGACATTACACCCAGGGATTTACCGGTAAATGCATCAAGTACCTCGACGCTGATGGCGCGCGGCATAAAGGCGCGCAGGATACATTCTTCGCCCTGCGAATGCGGTCCGAGATACGCAAACGGATCACCGTGGCAGGCACGGACCAACGCTTCGATATGGCCGCGCTCCGCTTCAGAAAGAGCAGACACAGATTGATCAATCACTGGTTACGCTCCAGATAATGTAGGGTGATATCCATCAGACCTTGTAGCGGTACATCGAGCCACTCCTGACGGAAGTTTGCTTCGTAGAGAATTTCGTATGCGGCTTTTTCAATGCGAAATAATGCCAGCGCGGCGTCCGGCCCGTGACACACCGTCCAGGCGTGCGGTAGACCTGCAGCTGCTTCGCAATAAGCATCCTGGAACGCACTACGCGTTTGCTCAAGATACTGCGCCGCAATAGTTCGCCGCGCTTTTTCTGCCTCGAGTGATTCGTCGGTACTCTGGGCATCACGTATTGCCATAGCTGCAGCGTAGTCGAACGAGCGTAACATACCTGCGACATCCTTGAGTGGGCTCTGGCGTTCGCGACGCTCCGCCATAGTTCGATTAGGCTCGCCCTCAAAATCGATAAAGTAGGCATCACCGCCCACAACAAGTACCTGGCCCAGATGTAAATCACCGTGCACGCGCGTACGAATACCTCCGGCAGATTCGGCAGCGAGTTTATGTACGAGCGCAATCAACTCCTCGCGGTGCGTGAGCAGCCAACTGGAGTAGCGTGTACCTTCTGGCCCGAATACATAGCCGGTGCTAATGGCATCCAACGCCTGACGCACCAGCTCACTGGTATTTTTGGCCCATGCATCTGTCTCTGTGGTGGTGACGGGTAGCGAACCGAATTCCGGATTATCGGAAGCTTGTGCAAGTGTTAAATGCATTTCGCCGAGGCGTCGGCCAAGTTTGTGCGCAAAGGCTTTAAGTTCTGACATCGCTGTGTATTGGTTTTCAACCTGCGAGAGACCACCGGCAAGCTGATCGCGAATCGCACGTTCAAGTGTGTCCTGCGTCCATTGCCAGGCATCGCCCTGATTGGTGAGGAAGCCTTGCAGGATCATCAGAGTGTGCGCTTGTCCCTCAGCGTCTATGCGGCGCACTTCACCGAGCATGGGCGCGATATTTGAATAGCCCTGCTCCGTGAGATAACCCCCGATTTCACTCTCTGGATGAATGCCCTGCACCACTCGCCGAATCACTTTCAAGACCATCGAATCGCCAATAATGACAGACGTATTGGATTGCTCGGCAGAAAGTACGTTTACTTCATCGTCCGGTTTGTCTTCTACATGATTGAGTTGCGTGGTACCGATAAATTGAATTTCCCCATCATCCCACTCCATCACATATTCGTTGCGCAAATTACGTAATACCTGCCGCGTAAACGCCGGTAAGGTTAACGCATCGGTCAATAACCCCACTTCGCGGCCACGCCGTAAACGAGCCAGCGCTAATGCTTCTTGCCTGGGCGTATGGGGATCTTTTTCGGGAATAAAACACAGTGGCAACTGATACTGACTCAGATTTCCGTTAACGTTCAACTCCACTTCGGCGAGTACCGAAATGTCACCCTCTTCGCTAAATGGCAGCGCATAAAGCATACGCACTTCGCCGCCGGCGGTTTCGTCGTGTCCGGCAAACCAGCGACGTTTGGGCAAATAGGTTTGCAGCGATTCGCGCTCAAGTGTGGTGCGCGCCGGTGTTTGCAGAAGTTCTGACAATTGCCGTTTGATAACCAGCGTTGGCAATTCCGGCATACGTTCAACCGGGGCGATGTGCCACGCCGGCATTTGCGTTTCATCGGCCAGCAAGAACCAATAGAACGCGTAGGGGGGTAACGTCAGTTGGTAATAAAATTCACCAATGGGTGGGAAAGGTGCACCGCCCACCATCTCAACAGGTACCTTGCCGTTAAACGCGGACAGATCCAACTCTGCTGCCTGGGCCACACGCGATAAATTGGCCACACACAGGATGACTTCATGACGACCATCCACACCGGTGTATTCGCGCACGTAAGCCAGAATACGGCGATTGGTCGGCGCAAGCATTTTTAATGTGCCGCGACCAAAGGCTTTTTGTTGCTTGCGCAAGGCGAGCATTCTGCGTGTCCAGTTCAGCAGCGAATGCGGATCGCGCGCTTGCGATTCAACGTTAACCGTTTGATAGCCGTACAAAGGGTCCTGAATCGGTGGCAAGACGAGACCGGCTGGATCAGCGCGGGAAAAGCCACCGTTGCGATCAACGGACCATTGCATCGGTGTGCGCACACCATCGCGGTCGCCGAGAAAAATGTTATCGCCCATACCGATCTCATCACCGTAATACAAGGTCGGTGTGCCCGGCATGGATAGCAGCAAACTGTTAAGCAATTCCACACGGCGGCGGTCGCGTTCAACCAGCGGCGCCAAGCGGCGGCGAATGCCCAGATTAATGCGCGCGCGGCGGTCAGAGGCGTAGTAATTCCATAAATAATCGCGCTCTTTATCGGTCACCATCTCCAGCGTTAGCTCGTCATGGTTGCGCAGAAAAATCGCCCATTGGCAATTGGAGGGAATCTCCGGCGTCTGCCGCAAGATATCAATAATGGGATAACGGTCTTCCTGCGCGATGGCCATATACATGCGTGGCATCAACGGAAAATGAAACGCCATGTGACATTCATCGCCTTCACCTCCGTCTTTTCCGCCAAAGTAGAGTTGCGTATCTTCCGGCCATTGGTTGGCTTCGGCGAGCAGCATACGGTCGGGGTATTTTGCGTCCAGCTCGGCGCGGATTGTTTTCAATACATCGTGCGTTTCTGGCAGATTTTCATTGTTGGTGCCGTCGCGTTCGATCAAATAGGGAATTGCATCCAGACGTAAGCCGTCCACACCCAGGTCAAGCCAAAAGCGCATCACGCTGAGTACTTCTTTCATCACCTGCGGATTATCAAAATTCAGATCCGGCTGATGCGAATAAAAGCGATGCCAGAAATACTGGCCGGCCACCGGATCCCAGGTCCAGTTGGAGTTTTCGGTATCGAGAAAAATAATGCGCGTGCCGGCATATTTTTCCGGGCTGTCGGACCACACATAATAGTTGCGCGCCCTGGAACCTTTTTTAGCCTGGCGCGCGCGCTGAAACCAGGGATGTTGATCCGAGGTATGGTTAATAACCAGTTCGGTAATTACCCGCAACCCGCGTTGATGCGCCGCTGCAATAAATCGACGTGCGTCGGCCATCGAACCATAGTCAGGATGCACGGCACGGTACTCTGCAATATCGTAACCATCATCACGACGTGGCGAGGGGTAAAATGGCAACAGCCAAATTGTATTTACACCAAGGTCCGCAATGTAATCGAGCTTTTCAATCAAGCCGGGAAAATCGCCGATGCCATCGTTATTGGAATCGTAAAACGATTTCACGTGCACCTGATAAATTATCGCGTCCTTGTACCACAGAGGATCTTTTAAAAAGGCCGCAGGCTTGGCGCGCTTCGCCATGACTCACCTCACCGTACTGGGCGAATGCGCCAGATGCCGAATGGCTGATGCCAGGGCTCCAGACGCATCCACTGGGTTTTGCCATACCAGGTCCAGGTATGGCCGTTCATCAGATCTTCGCCGTGCATGCTATGGAAGTCGGGTAAACCGAATTCCCACAGCGGTAATTCAAAGGAGGCTTCATGGGCGTGAAATGGATCGAGGTTGATAGCGATCAGGATAAAGTTACTGAGGTCTGGTGTGCGTTTTCCGAAGTAGAGGATATTGTCGTTGTCGGCTTTATAAGCTTTAAAACCCAGGTGAGTCTGTAGGGCAGGGTTTAATCGACGAATGCGATTGAGCTGGGCGATTTCCGCATTGATGTTACCCGGTGCGAAATAATCCCGCGGGCGAATTTCATATTTTTCAGAATTAAGGTACTCCTCTTTACCCGGGACCGGTGCAGCTTCACAAATTTCAAAACCCGAATACATTCCCCACAAACCTGAACCCATGGTGGCGAGGGCCGCGCGAATTAAAAATCCCGGACGCCCACTGTTATGCAAAAAACGCGGATTGATGTCTGGCGTATTGACGAAAAAATTTGGGCGATAGCAGTCGCGCCAGGGCGGCTCATTGAGTTGGGTGAAGTAGGCTTCCAATTCCGCTTTGGTATTGCGCCAGGTGAAATAGGTGTAACTTTGGCTGAAACCAATTTTACCCAGGCGCGCCATCATCGCTGGCTTGGTGAATGCTTCAGCCAGAAAAATAACATCCGGGTGACGATGGCGAATGTCGGCAATAAGCCATTCCCAGAAGGGCAAGGGTTTGGTGTGTGGATTGTCTACGCGAAAAAGTGTTACGCCCTGCTCTACCCATCCTTCCACCACGTCGCGCAGCGCTAGCCATAAATCGGGAAGTGCGGCTTCTGCATAAAAATCGACATTAACGATGTCTTCGTATTTTTTAGGAGGATTTTCAGCGTGACGAATACTGCCGTCCGGTCGCCAACTGAACCAGCCGGGGTGCTCCGTCAACCAGTGATGATCAGGTGAGCATTGAATTGCAAAATCGAGCGCAATCTCAAGTTTGTATTCACGGGCCGCCTTTACCAACGCACGAAAATCTTCCTGCGTCCCCAGTGCCGGATGTATGGTTTCGTGGCCGCCCTCCGCACTGCCGATAGCATAAGGGCTACCGGGATCCTCGGTATTGGCAACAAGAGAATTATTGCGTCCTTTGCGATTGCGTTCACCGATGGGATGAATAGGTGGAAAATACAGCACATCAAAACCCATGGCGCTGATGGCTGGCAGGCGCTCGATGACGTCATTAAATGTGCCGTGGTGATCGGGATGGTTACTTGCGGAACGCGGAAACAATTCATACCAGCTCGCAAACTGCGCCAGCTTTCGTTCTACATCAACTAAATAAACCGGGCTGCGTATCTGGTGTGGATGCGCTTCCATACTGCCCATAATTTGCGCTGTGGTTGGTGCGAGTAAAACAGCAAGGCATTCATCGTCATTGCGCGCCTTTTCAAGTTGCTGAAGCAATCCATGGACCTGCTCAGCCTGCTGCGTCGATGCGCGCTTGGCAATCTGCCGCACCAACAGCTCACCTTCCTGTAATTCAAGATGAATGGGCACACCAGCAGAATGCTTTTTGGTGATCTCGTAAACGAATGTTGCATAAACATCCCACCAGGCTTCGACAGCAAATTCTATTCTGCCTGCACGTGTTGGTGTAAAGGATGTTTGCCAGTGATCGTTACTTAATTCTTTCAACGGCAGTCTTTGCCATTTCTCTTCAGCCTCCATGCGCCACAACACTGTAGCGGCCAATTTATCGTGCGTATCAGAAAAAATTACCGCACGGACGGTTATCGGACTTCCAACGGTACCTTTTGCAGCGAAGCGCCCCGCTTCGATAACGGGCTCAATATTTTCTATTGCAATACGAGGTAATTTTACCGCGGCATGCACATCAGTGGGATGTGCTGCGGTATGAATTCGGTTTTCGGCAAGCGACATCGTAACCTTCCTCTCTTTTCCGTTTTGCATCCTCGGTAAAGCCTTGCTGATGCTGGAAAAAAGAGTCACACACTCATGTGTGGCGGCTAGCAGCACTTCTCCAAGGCTATTTCACCAATAGCCTTATGGTGCTCTCATTGAATCAAAACCTATGTTCGGCTGTGAACATAATCTGTACTAAACGCAGAGATAATGTGCCAAAAATTTGAAATTTTTTAATTTTTTTGGTGATTAGGTTTAAAAAAATAATATTTGCGTTTCGCTTAAACGAAACGACTATTCGTTAGAATTTTAAAAATATTTTTTACAAAAATAAAAGGAAGTGGGAGAGTGCTATTATTGGTTGCGTGTTGCCCAAAGAGCAATAAGCTGAAATTTAGTCACGCTCATGAAAGGAATTAACGCGCGGTTATCTTTTCTAGAAGTGGTCGACGTGAGGAAGGGCATCATCCCTCCCCCAACACCCCCACCAAAGCCTCAATATCCTCCGCACCCTGCGGTGAGATATCGATGATTTTAAAACCGGCCCAGTGTTTGCCGTTGTAATCCGCATTGCGGGTCCAGAGGCAGTCGACGCCGATGTGGATGGAGTTGCGGCCGTTGACGTGTTCCGGCAGGTGCAAATCGAGTTTGTATAGCTTGTCTTCTTCGAGGCGCACATCGCCGATGATCATCAAGCCTTCGCTGTGGATGTTGACCAGCCGACCGATGTATACGTCACGCAGGCTGTCGTACACATCGACGGCGCCATTGATACCGTGGCGCTGTAGCGCCCGGTCGTTGGATATTCCTGTCATTATTGGGCGGTCCCGACCTTTAACGTCTCTGCACGCTCGTTGAGCGTCTGGTAGATATTTTCCAGTGCACGTTCGAAGAAGGGTTTGGTGCTGCCGATGATGACTTTGGCCTTGCCCGCAATCATGTCGCGCGCGAGTTGCAAACCGGCACTCAGGGAGACTTTGCGCCCCTGCTGATCCACCAGCATGTAATGCTGGGTTTTCTTGTTGTACCAGGCTACTTTCAGGCGTTTGCCACCTTCGAATTCAAACCAGGTGCCAAACTCAATCATCTTCAGGCTATCGACGATCTTGGCTTCTTCCGGCGTGACCGGGTCGTTGGCGGCAACCATTTGTCCGGCTTTTTCTGCCGCCATACTTTCCAGTTTAGTCCGCATTGGCGCCGGTGCAGGTTCGGCTTTGCGACTTTGCAGTGCCATTTTTTGTAAAGAGATGACCGCTTCGATCAATTTGCGGCCTTTGCCCTGTTCGTAACCGATGGTTTCGAACCCGCGTTCCAGCGCAGCCATCAGCGGTACGTGCAGCTCGATCTGGCGTTGTTTATCGATCTGCAGGGTCTTGGGCTCGATGCTCCACAGCAATTGGTCGATCACTTCCAGCGAACGGCGCCAGCTATCGGAATTATCGCCATAACGCAGTAACACAAAGGACATGTAGTCGGACCAGGGTTGCAATAACAGCAACAGAATCGCCGAGGGCAGTTCGCGCTGATCGGTGCGGTTGCGGACTTCCTGGTTGACCTGCAATTTAGCTTCACGCAATTTTTCTTCGCCCTGCACTTTCTCCATCGCGCGGCGCTCCATCAACTCCTGACGGCGGGCAACGTTGTGGGTGTAGGCGTTAAATTCCAGCAGCAACTCGGCGAAGATGCGCACATCGTTTTTAAATTCTTCCAGCAAACGGAAGACGGTGGTTTTGATCTTGGTGTAGATATCGTGCTGCTCGCTGCCGTCGTTGCCGACCCAGCGTACCCCGGCTTCGGCCAGGCTGTTCAACAACACGCGCGCCGGGTGTTCCGGTTGCTCAAAAAAGCCTTTGTCGATAAAGGCGATCTTGAGAAACGGCGTGTGCAGGTAACTCAGCAATGCCTTGATGGAATCCGGCAGGTGATCGTCGGAGAGCATGTATTCAAACAGCATGCCCACCAGATCGATGGTTTGCATGTCGGTGGAGGTCACCGCGCCGTCTTCACGCTCAGAGGCGATCTGCTGCAGCATTTGCAGGCTGATATCGCCCACGGTTTGCGGCGGCAAGGCCACCAGGTTCAGGTTGGCAGGATTGGGGTTGGCAGCCATCACTTGTTGGGTGGCAATCAGCGCCTGAACCTGGAGGTGTTGCAACACACCGACCAGCTGTTCATTGGTCAGGATCTGCGTGGGTTGCACTGGCGCATTCATAACCGCCGGATTGCCGGTGCCCATGCCACTGGCGTACAGCAATTGTTGCGCGGTAAAGGCCTGGGGCGCGTTAGTCGCGGCGCCGGCTACCTGGCGGTTGACATGGGCCTGCAATAACCGGATCGCGCCGAACAGGCTGGATTGGTATTGCACATCGCTGGGGCTGAGTTCACCGGTCAGCAAGCGGTCACTGGCGCGGCGGCGCTGTTGGTTTTCATCCAGTTCGTCCTGTGCCGGTTCACCGGCCTGACCCTGCGTCGGGGCCGCAGCGTCTTCCTGGTTGACCGCAACAAACTTCAGGTTGGGCAGCAATTGCTGACCGATCAGGTAATGGTTCATCTCGTCGTAGAGCGCATCCAGCTTGCCGACCACCTCCTGGTCAAAGGTTTTGTAACCAATGATCTTGGTTTTTACGTCCACCTCCAGGCTGGTGAGCACCTTGCGCAAGGCTTCGCAGAATTGCACCGGGCTGGCGGGATTACTGCGCTCGTCCAGCTTATCGCCTTCGTTCAACAACGCCAGGCGCTGGTGCAAGGCCCACAGGGGCTCGGCATAAAAGGCGTCGGCGCGATGGGTAATAGAAGTGATGGCGATGGTTTCTTCCAGATCGGAATGCTCCACCAGGGACAGCATGTCTCCGCTAAAACGCTCTTCGCCAGTCAGGGTACTCAGGGTTTTGTTCTTGAATTTAACAAAGCCATTACCCAGGTGCTGGCTGAATTCATGCTCCGCCGCCTGTTGTACGGCGGTGAGCAGGTTTTGAATTTCGAATAAGGCAACTTGCTCTTTGTTGGAGCGGGCGCGCTCGGCATGCTCCATCATGACCTTGAGCCACTGTTGCCAAAAATGGGGAAATACACGATAGGCGAAGCTGCGGGTCAGGTCGCGACAGTGTTTAAGGTGCTGAACAATCTGTTGCTCAGTTAATGTTGGCGTCATCGGCTGTTCTCGATCGCTTCCCGTCTTGGTGGAGGAAAATTTCCCGAAATTTTTATCCATAATCTTCATATCCCAACCCTGTGCTGGTGACTGCTGACTGGGCGTTGTTATGGCACCTCAATTTGCGTAACAATGCGGCAATATTAGCAGCTTATGTAAATTCCGCTACTGAATGCGACCAGTGTCACGCTTTGTCTGCCAAACCTGCCACTTTGTTGCCGGGCATCTGCGAATCACCCCCAGTTTCATGCGCTTCGCAATGATATGAAGTTGCGAGCAATTTTCACTCCAAGATGTATAACACTGTCACTTTTTTACTGAACCCTCTGTCACATAACGCAGCGATTTTTGCACCAGAAAATTGCAGAACACCGTTTCAAACGCACCAAAGCAACGCACCTCCGCCGGACAAACCTTGCGGATATCGTCGAAATTTGTAAAGAAATCCTTGTTTTACAGGGTTATAAGCAAACTGGTACTCATATTGCTAAATGCTATGTCGAACCACTTGTCCGCACTCTGGGTGTTCAGGACGAAAGACAATTTGCAATAGAAAGCTAGGGTTCCGGCTGTTAGTTACAGTGACTGGTCCGAGAGCTTTCGACCTCAAAGTAAAGAAAATCGACAGTTTTGGCGCCAGCCAGTCGACGTTCAGAGGTTACACGGCGGGACAAAAGCCCGGGAGACGAATGGCCTGATCAAGCTGCTTTGCAGCTAACAGCCAGAGTGCTCCTACTAAACCGATGTAACCACTGGAGGTTTGCCATGTCGCGCCTGACCACTCTTATCATCGCGCTACTTCTTTCAACCTCTGCCGCCGCGGCAGAGCCATTCAAGATCTGTTGGTCTATCTACGTCGGCTGGATGCCTTGGGGCTACGGCGCCGATCAAAAAATTATCGATAAATGGGCGAAGAAATACGGCATCGAGATCGAAGTCACCCAGATTAACGATTACATCGAATCCATCAACCAATACACCGCTGGCCAATTCGACGCCTGCAGCATGACCAATATGGACGCGCTGACGATTCCGGCAGCGGGCGGCGTTGATAGCACCGCCCTGATCGTGGGTGATTTTTCTAACGGCAACGACGGCGTGGTGTTAAAAGGCGCGAACAAAACCCTGAAAGATATCAAAGGCCAAAACGTTAACCTGGTGGAACTGAGCGTATCCCACTACCTGCTGGCGCGCGGTTTGGAAACCGTCGGTTTGAAAGAATCCGATATCAAAGTGGTTAACACATCAGACGCGGATATGGTGGCGGTTTACGGCACCAAAGATGTCACTGCTGTAACGACCTGGAATCCACTACTTAGCGAAATCCTTTCCCAACCCAACAGCACCAAAGTGTTTGATTCGTCGCAAATTCCCGGCGAGATCATGGACTTGTTGATCATCAATACCGACACCCTGAAAAAGAACCCTGCCTTGGGTAAAGCCCTGGTCGGCGCCTGGTATGAAATCATGGGCGTGATGAGCGCACAAGACAAAGCCGGTATTGCGGCGCGCACGGCTATGGCGGTTGCGTCCGGCACAGACCTGGCGGGTTATGAAGCGCAATTGGCCAGCACCAAGATGTTCTACAAACCTGCCGACGCATTGGCTTTAGTGAACAGTGATGAATTGCTGGGCACCATGAAAAAAGTGGCCGAGTTTTCCTTCGAACATGGCCTGCTCGGCGAAGGCGCACCGGATGCCACCTTCATCGGCGTTGAAGGCCCGCAAGGTGTGTACGGCAATAAGAAAAATATCAAACTGCGCTTCGACACCACTTATATGCAAATGGCCGCCGACGGCAAGTTGTAATCGGGCAAACGTAGGTCGGATTAGCGCAGCGTAATCCGACAATACAAGTGTTAAAAACACGGACTCGCCAAATCGCGTTACCCACAATAAAAAATTTGCAACTGTTGAAGGTCAGTGTCGGATTACGCTGCGCTAATCCGACCTACATAAAGACCAACACGACACGTTTTTTAAAACGAGACCCCAACGGCACATTCACAGGATTTTTATGAAACGGCTGATTAACCTGACGCCCACCAAACCTGCCAGGCTCTTGCTGGGCATCCTGCCTTTTGCACTTATCCTGCTGATTTACCTGATTGCCTCGGATGCGCGCCTGGCAGAAAACCCCAGCGATAAATTGCTGCCGAGTTTTGCGCAAATGGGCAATGCCATCAACAATCTCGCATTTGAAGAGAGCAAACGTACTGGTGAGTATTTATTTTGGCAGGATACCTTAAGCAGTTTACAGCGGCTGGCATTGGGGATGGGCATTGCGGCGTTAATCGGTTTTTCACTGGGCATCTTGACCGGCGCTATTCCAACGGTTTATGCACCGCTGGCGCCTTTGTTAACCGTGATCTCGCTGATTCCGCCCATGGCGATCTTACCGGTGCTGTTTATTGTGTTCGGTTTGGGCGAACTGTCTAAAGTCGCGCTGATTGTGATCGGCGTTGCGCCCTTTATTGCGCGGGATATCCAACGCAGCACCCAGGAAATTCCGCTGGAACAACTGGTAAAAGCGCAGACGCTGGGCGCTTCGAGCTGGCACATTCTGGTGCGGGTATTGATTCCACAAATGTTGCCGCGCTTGATCAGCTCGGTGCGTCTATCCCTGTGTACCGCCTGGCTGTTTTTAATTGCGGCGGAAGCCATTGCCTCTACCGACGGCCTGGGTTACCGCATCTTTTTAGTACGCCGTTATATGTCCATGGATGTCATTTTGCCCTATGTCGCCTGGATAACGCTGCTGGCCTTTTTACTCGATTGGTTGCTCGACCGCATCAGCAAACGCTGCTTTACCTGGCACCACCAGGAGGCCGGAAAATGAAACAGGCTCCGATGATTGAAGCAAAAAACCTGTGGAAACAGTATGGCGATAACGTTGTGCTGGAGCGCATGAACGTGCGCGTTAATGCCGGTGAATTTATCACCATGGTCGGCACATCCGGGTGCGGCAAAAGCACCTTTCTGAAGATGCTACTGGGAATGGAATCGCCCTCTTCCGGCGAATTATTGTTAGATGGAAAACCCATCCCCAATGAGCCGGATCAATCGCGCGGCATTGTGTTTCAGCAGTATTCGGTGTTTCCACACCTGACCGTACTGCAAAACGTTGTGCTTGCACGGGAATTTGAACAGTCGCGCTGGTTAGGAAAATTATTCGGCAGCGCAAAACGCCGGGTGGAAGATGAAGCCAAGGCATTGATCGACACTGTCGGTTTAACCCCGGCATTACAACGTTACCCCCATGAATTATCCGGCGGTATGAAACAGCGGCTCGCCATTGCCCAGGCACTGATCCGCCGGCCACGCATTTTGTTACTGGATGAACCCTTTGGCGCGCTTGATCCGGGCATTCGTGCAGATATGCATCAGCTGGTATTAAAACTCTGGCAGGAACATCAGCTGACCGTGTTTATGGTGACCCACGATTTAAGTGAAGGTTTTTATCTCGGCACACGTTTGTGGGTGTTCGACAAACTGCGCCGTGACAACCAAGCCCCCACTGCCTACGGCGCCAATATTACCTATGACTTACCCATCACCCGACAAAAAGTTGTTGTACCCAAAGATTTGCAAGCCATAACAGAACAGGAATAACGCTAGCCATGAGTGAGATTATTTACACCACCCAATTACCCGGCAATGCTCACTGGTCACTGGACATGCGACGCGGTTCAATGATGCGCCTGACCGACATCGACGGTGGCGCTAACGTGGGCATGCTGTTTTATAACCCGCGTAATTTGCTGGAGCGCTACAACGCGCCGGACACCTTGAAGTGTCAACACACCTTTAAATTGCAGCGGGGCAATTGTTTGTATTCCGATATGGGCCGAATTTTTGCGTCGATCATCGAAGACGATAGCCACTGGCACGATACCGTGTGCGGTAACAGCAACGCCGCCTTGGTTGAAAAGAAATGGGGCAAACGCGATTACCAAACCCAACGCAACGACTGGCTGCAAAATGGCTACGATGCCTTTCTGGTGGAATTGGCCAAATACGGCTTAGGCCCGGCCGATATGGCAGCCAATATTAATTGGTTCAGCAAAGTAGTGAGTGATGATGCGGGCAATATTCAGCTCGACGCCAGCGCGCGCAAACCCGGCCAGCAGGTTACCTTGCGTTTTGAGATGGATACGCTGGTGGTACTGCATACGTGTCCGCATCCGTTGGATAACGCCGAACATTATCCCTTTAAAGCGGTGAGTATTGAATTAGGTAAAGCTGATCCGGTTGCCGATGACGATTATTGCAAAAATTTTCGGCCGGAAAACCAGCGCGGCTTTATGAATAACCATTTGTACTACTTGTAAAAATTGTTGTCGGATTATGGCGCTTTTGCGCCTAATGCGACCTACTGGAACACGAAAGTCATGCCTGTAGGTCGGATTAGCCAAAGGCGTAATCCGACATTGTTGGCCAACGCAAGTACATCGTCGTTTGAAAATAAAATTATTGTCGGAGCATTAATTATGCTGATTGAAAGTCAACGCAATCCGGAACAGGCCGCTGCGCGCCATTGGGTCGGCGCGGGGGATTATTTTTTGGGAGAAATTAAACAGGGGCAAACGCTGCGACTGGTGGATCTTGAAGGTAACCAGGCAGCGGATGTGTTGTTTTATAACGCGCAGAATCCCAGCGAACGTTATAGTGCGACAGATACGATTCGCACCCAGGGAAATGTGTATCTCAGTGGCGGTAGCAAATTAATCTCCAACAACAACCGTGAGATGCTGGAGATCGTGGCCGATACCTGTGGCCGTCACGATACCCTGGGCGGCGCCTGTGCAACAGAAAGCAATACGGTGCGCTACAGCCTGGAAAAACGATGCATGCACGCCTGCCGCGACAGCTGGATGCTCGCCATTGCCGAGCATCCGGAATTTCGCATCAGCAAGCGCGATATTACCCACAACATCAATTTTTTTATGAATGTGCCGGTTACCAGCGACGGCGGCTTGACTTTTGCCGACGGTATTTCAGCACCGGGAAAATATGTTGAGCTGACCGCGAAGATGGATATCGTCATGTTGATTTCCAATTGCCCGCAACTGAACAACCCCTGCAATGGTTACAACCCGACGCCCATCGAAGTGTTGGTGTGGAATTAGAAGCCGTCTAAAAAACTGCCTCTTCAGTGGACGACCACTGTCGTAAGAAAACCCTGCGGGACGGCCCGCTGGAGCTGACATGTTTACCAAGGTATTAATCGCCAATCGTGGTGCTATCGCTGTTCGCATTATCCGCACGTTAAAAAAACTCAATATTCAATCCGTGGCTGTCTATGCAGAATCCGATCGCGATTCCCTGCATGTTCGCCTTGCCGATGAAGCCTTTTGCCTGGGCGAAGGGGCAGCGGCACACACTTACCTGGACCGCAAGAAAATCCTGGCTGTCGCGCAACAAAGCGGTGCGCAAGCTATTCATCCCGGTTACGGTTTCTTAAGCGAAAACGCCAGCTTCGTTGCGGAATGCGAAGCGGCTGGTCTGGTGTTTATCGGCCCCACGGCAGAGCAGATGGTAACCTTCGGTTTAAAACACAAAGCGCGGGAACTGGCTCAAGCCGCGAGCGTGCCCTTGTGTCCCGGCACCGATTTGTTAAAAGACATCAACGACGCGAAACAGGCTGCTGCGGCTATCGGTTACCCCGTAATGTTGAAAAGCACTGCAGGTGGTGGTGGCATTGGCATGCAGCTGTGTCAAAGCGAAACTGAATTAGTCAACGCGTTTGATAGCGTGAAACGGCTGGGAGCAAACAACTTCGCCGATGACGGCGTGTTCCTGGAAAAATTTATTGCCGCCGCGCGTCATATCGAAGTACAGATCTTCGGCGATGGTAAAGGCAAGGCCGTCGCCATCGGCGAGCGCGATTGTTCCAGCCAGCGTCGCAATCAAAAAGTGGTTGAAGAATGCCCGGCACCGAACCTGCCTGAAGCACAGCGGGCGGCCATGCAACGCACCGCTGAGCAACTGCTGGCATCGGTGAATTATCGCAATGCGGGCACCGTAGAATTTATCTACGACGCGCAGGAAGAAAAATTTTATTTCCTGGAAGTCAACACGCGTCTGCAAGTTGAGCACGGCGTAACGGAAGAAGTCTGGGGCGTGGATCTGGTGGAGTGGATGCTGCGCCAGGCGGCGGATGAACTGGGCGATATCGTTGCATTACGCAATCAGTTGACCGGTAAAGGCCACGCTATTCAAGTGCGTGTTTATGCCGAAGACCCCGCACAAAATTTTCAACCCTGCGCCGGCTTACTCAGCCAGGTTATCTGGCCTGCAACCCAAACGGGTGTGCGTATCGATCACTGGATTGAAAGTGGTATTGACGTACCAGCATATTTTGATCCCATGCTGGCCAAGGTGATTGTGCACGATACATCGCGCGAGGCCGCGTTAAAAAAACTCGCTGACACACTGGAGGCGTCCAGTTTGTACGGGATTGAAACCAACCTCGGCTATCTGCGCGCACTCTTGCACGATGAAACCTTGCGCAGCGGGAAGATGACCACGCGTTACCTCAATCAGTTCGTTTATCAACCCGCCCGCATTGACGTGATTCAGGGCGGCACCCAAACCACGATCCAGGATTATCCGGGCCGCTGTGGTTACTGGCATGTGGGCGTGCCCACCTCCGGCCCCTTCGATAATTATTCATTTCGCCTCGGCAACCGCTTGTTAAACAACAGCGACACCGCCGCCGGTTTGGAGATTACCCTGCAGGGCCCGACGCTGAAATTCAGTTGTGCGACCACCATCGTATTAACCGGTGCAGCCATTGAAGCAAAACTGGATGGCCAACCGCTTGCGATTTATGACGTGATCAATGTCGCTGCCGGTCAACAGTTACAGTTAGGCCGAATTACGGAACAAGGTGCACGCGCGTATTTATGTGTGGCGGGCGGGATTCAATGTCCGGATTATCTCGCGGCCAAGGCCACCTTTACGCTGGGCCAATTCGGTGGTCACAATGGGCGCGCGTTACGCGCTGGTGATGTCCTGGCGCTGGATAAAAACCATTGCCAAAGCCGTGAATCTATCACGCCATGCCCCGATGCGTTAAAACCGGTGATCACCAATCAATGGCAGGTGCGCGTTATCTATGGCCCACATGGTGCGCCGGATTTTTTTACCGACGAGGATGTTCAACAATTCTTTAATCACGACTGGGAAGTGCATTACAACTCCAGCCGCACCGGCGTGCGCCTGATCGGACCCAAACCACAATGGGCGCGCACCTCCGGCGGCGAAGCCGGTATGCACCCGTCGAATATTCACGACAACGCTTACGCTTTCGGTACGGTGGATTTTACCGGCGATATGCCGGTGATCCTCGGCCCCGATGGACCATCGCTCGGCGGATTTGTTTGCCCGGCCACGGTGATTACCGCTGACTTGTGGAAACTCGGTCAATTGCGTGCGGGCGATAAGATTCGTTTTATTCCTGTTAGCGTCGATGCCGCTGTTGCTATCGAAGCCGCACAGAAAAAAAATTTGCAGAATCTTGCAGATCAATCGCTCGCGCCTTCAGTCGCCGTGACGGAACTGCCCTCGCCTATTGTGGCGCGACTGAGCGCAGACACCTGCGGCGAAGATATTGTGTACCGCGTGGCCGGCGATCACTTCCTGTTGGTGGAATATGGCCCACTGGAACTGGATATTAAACTGCGTTTTCGCGCCCACGCCCTGATGCAATGGTTGCAAAAAAATTCCCTGCCCGGCTTGCGCGAACTCACGCCGGGAATTCGTTCCTTGCAGGTTCATTACGACAGTCAAGTCCTGTCGCTGGAACAATTGCTGGCTCACCTGCAGCGCGGCGAGCACGAGCTTGCACAACAGCTCGCCGAATTAAGCGTGCCCTCGCGCATCGTATATTTACCCCTGAGTTGGGATGATGAAGCCTGCCAGCAGGCTATTCAAAAATACATGCAGTCCGTGCGCGCTAACGCGCCCTGGTGTCCCAGCAATCTGGAATTTATCCGACGCATCAATGGGCTGGATTCCATTCAGAACGTAAAAGACATTTTGTTTAGTGCGTCCTATCTGGTGATGGGCCTCGGCGATGTTTATCTCGGTGCGCCCGTGGCGACGCCGACTGATCCACGCCATCGGCTGGTAACCACCAAATACAATCCAGCCCGCACCTGGACGGCGGAAAACTCTGTCGGCATCGGCGGCTCTTATCTGTGTGTGTATGGCATGGAAGGTCCCGGCGGTTATCAATTTGTCGGGCGCACTTTGCAGATGTGGAACCGTTATCGCCAAACCAAAGAATTTGCCGAACCCTGGCTGCTGCGCTTCTTTGACCAGATTCGTTTTTATGAAGTGTCCAACGCGGAACTACAGGATATTCGCCGTGATTTTCCGCAGGGTCGCTATGCCTTGCGGATTGAAGAAAGCCACTTCAGCTTGAAAGAATACGAAGCGTTTCTTGAGCAAAACGCGCAAGACATCGCCGCGTTTACACAGCAACGCGAACAGGCGTTTGATGAAGAGTTAGCACGCTGGCATGCCAATGGGCAGTTTAATTATGAGCAGGCGGAGGTTGTTGAAGAAACTGCCGCGAGCGATATTCCCGACGACGCTATTTGTGTGGATAGTTCTGTCTCCGGCAGTGTTTGGCAAACCCAGATTCAACCCGGCCAGGTTGTTAATGCGGGCGATGTGTTGTTGATCCTTGAGTCGATGAAGATGGAGATCAACATCACCGCGCCCTGCGCGGGTAAGGTCGTGCACGTGTTGAAAACGGAAGGTTCGCGTGTACAAGCGGGGCAGACGTTAGTGGTGATGGAGGGTGTGGAGTAAAAACGAAAATGTGTGGATGAAAAGGTTATGCGAAGTTGTAATGGATAGTGCCGTTTGCGAGTCTGGTGTCGGATTACGCTGCGCTAATCCGACCTACGAGTTCGGCCATCTCTGCGACATGTAGGTCGGATTAGCCGCCCAGCGGCGTAATCCGACATCTCTCGCCGAAGCAATACAGACAACCCATGTGCCATCGTAATCCGACAACCCATCAAGCCGGAATCGTACGATCCGCCGCCCAATGACGCAGCTGATTAATTTGCTCCGCCATCACCACCGACAAGGGACTGGTGGACGCAATTTCCTGCAACAACAATTGCGTATCCACCGCTTTGCCTTGCGACGCCGCGTTATACAAGGCCGCCACAATCGCCTGCTCAATCTCAGAACCGGAAAACCCTTCACTTGCCACCGACAGCTGTTGCAGGTCGAACTGATCCGCAAGGCAATTACGTTTATTCAAATGAATCGCAAAGATATCCTTGCGCACCTCTGCATCTGGCAGATCGACAAAAAAGATTTCATCCAGGCGTCCTTTGCGAATCAATTCCGGCGGCAATTGGCTGATGTCGTTACTGGTGGTCACAATAAACACGCGCGTGCGGCGCTCGGCCATCCAGGTCAAGAGTGTGCCCAGCAAACGTTGCGAGGTGCCGTTGTCGCTGCTGCCCTGGCTCATGCCTTTTTCAATTTCATCGAGCCATAAAACGCAGGGCGACATCGCATCTGCCAGCTTCAAGGCTTCGCGCAGATTGCGTTCGGTTTCACCGTGGTATTTGTTGTAGAGCGCACCCACATCCAGCCGCAACAAGGCAATGCCCCACAAGCTCGCCACGGCTTTGGCGGCCAAACTTTTACCACCGCCTTGCACACCGAGCAGCAAAATACCTTTGGGTCGGTCCAGATTGCTGTCGTCGCTACAAAATGCTTCGCGGCGCGCCATCAACCAGCGTTTTAAATTATGCAAACCGCCCACTTGCGAAAAGTTTTCCGTTTGCGGTTCAAAGTTCATCACCCCTTCCATATCCAGCAGTGCGAACTTGGCTTTGTTGATACGCGGCAAATCCTCTTCACTCAAGGCGCCGTCGTTCCAGATGGCGCCGCGCACCAACCGCCGCGCATCGCTCACGCTCATGCCCTGTAAATTGCTGACGAGTTTTTTCAGGGTGAGGTTGTCGGTTTTTACCCGTGCACCGGCATGGCGGTCAGACCAGTCTTTGGCTTCTTCGCGAATAATCTCCATGAGTTTGTCGTCGGTGGGCAAACTCAGTGAATAGGAAACGCTGTAGCGCGATAATTCCGGTGGCAAACGCAATTGATAACTTAGAAACACCAGCGTGTGCGGTACCGCAAAATGATTGAGGGCGATGTCTTTCAGCAAGCGCACCACGTTCGGCTGATCTTCCAGAAACGGGTGCAGGTCGCACAGCGCGTAGATGCCCGGCTGAGTCTGGCTTTTGATATGTTTCAGCGCCTCTTCGGCACCATTGTGCTCACTGCCACGCGGCACCAGTTGCGGGCCGAAGCTCATGCGCGCGAGTCCGTCAGTCACTGACCAGCGATACAAATCCTTGCTGTGTTTGTTCGCCACGCGCAGCAACACATCCAGCGCTTTTTTTTCTTCGAAGGTCTCGATCACCACCAGGGGAATGCGAGAATCGAGTATGTGTTTCAGTTCATTGGCATCTTGCACGCTAGCGTCCTCAGCAACACGATCAGCGCGCAAGCATGCAATGAAGCCGTTAAAACTGCAATCCCTGTTAGGGAGCAGTTACGGTCAGGGTTTGGCGTTGCCGCACATCCTGGCTGGACGCACCCACCTGGATTTCATAACGACCGGGATCAACCGCGTAGGTATTTTTCCGGTCATCGTAGTGGGTAAAATCACGGGCCGGTTTGAGCGTAAAACTCACTCGCTGTGTCTCACCCGGTTGCAGGTTTACCCGCGCCACGCCACGCAATTCTTGCCGAGCACGTTCACGTTGGGGGTCCAGCGGGTGAACATAGAGTTGCACCACTTCGTCACCCGCACGCTTGCCGGTATTTTTTACCTGCACCGACACGCTCACCTCGTCCTCTAACGCGGGCTTGCGATTATCCAGCGTTAATCCGGAATATTGGAAACGGGTGTAGGACAACCCATGGCCGAAGGGATACAGAGGCTCTCCGGTAAAGTAACGGTAGGTGCGTCCTTTCATGGCGTAGTCGTCGAAAGGCGGGAGTTTTTCGTCGGCTTTATAAAAGGTAACCGGCAAACGGCCTGCGGGATTCACATCCCCGAACAACACATCGGCGACGGCGCTACCACCGCGTTGGCCGGGGTACCAGGCCAGCAGGATCGCGGGCAGTTTTTCCTGGGCCCAATCCACCGCCAGTGCAGAACCGCTGGTCAGCACGAGCACCACAGGCTTGCCCGTTGCGTGTAGCGCTTCCAGCAATTTTTGTTGCGGCGCCGGAAGACGAAGGTCCGTGCGATCACCACCGGCAAAACCGGGATAGTTCACCTTCATCTCTTCGCCTTCCACGTCACCGGTCAGGCCACCAACGAATACAATAACCTCGGCTGCCTGCGCGGCGGCCATAGCTTCTTCATAGGGAGATTTTGCACCGGGCATCCGCCAAGCCAGACGCACCTCGGCATCGCGGGCATCTTCAAAATATTCAAGGGTGATGGGATAAGCTTTACCCGCTTCCAGCTCGACAAAGACGCTTTTGCTATGCACGCGCTCGGCCAGTTGCCAGGCATCGATAAGGGTTTTGCCATCCAGGGACAACCGGAAGCCATCGTTAGCGCCCACACTGATTTCGTAACGGCCAGTGACGGGCGGCATCAACTCGCCCGTCCAGCGCACACTGAAACCATCGCCCGCCAGACCTTGCGCCATATCCAGTTCACCGCGCGCGACCAGATCATCGGTAGGCGAACCGCGATCCCAGCGAAAAGCGACCCGGGGATCGATGCGGCTCAGCACCGGTTTGCCCTGCAATTCCATACCGCGAAAATATTCC
Organism: Cellvibrio sp. ARAG 10.3; assembly: GCF_051846955.1. Taxonomy (NCBI): domain Bacteria; kingdom Pseudomonadati; phylum Pseudomonadota; class Gammaproteobacteria; order Cellvibrionales; family Cellvibrionaceae; genus Cellvibrio; species Cellvibrio sp. ARAG 10.3. Next base: position 4,496 of record NZ_JBPYCU010000007.1, on the reverse strand, counting down.
GCCTGTAGTCCCTGCTGCTTCGCATCGGCGGCAGGCCGTAAAAATGCCGGTTCAATGACCGGCGCAGCGCGCGGCTCTTCGCGCCCCTGTACCAGATCAGCGCCGCGCGCATAGAGCACCTTGGTGTTCGGAGAAACAGCAGCACGAATGCCCTGCAATACGGTCACCGGTGCGGCGGGCGTGCCGTAGTAATTGCCCAGCAGCGCCATAACATCGTCAGCCGTCGGGCCAATAACCGCGAGGGTGCCGATGTCTTTGGCGAGCGGCAGCGCACCGGTGTTTTTCAGCAACACCATTGAGGATTGCGCCGCCCGGCGCGCCAGTTGGTCGTGCGCCGGTGCCTGGTTTACCGAATAGGGAATTTGCGCAAATGGCACCTGTTCAGCCGGGTCAAACATACCCAGCCGAAAACGGGTGTACATCAGACGGGTCAAGGCCGCGTCAATCTCCGCTTCGCTGATCAGATCTTGCTTGACGGCACCGAGCAAGGCTTCATAGGTTCTGCCGCAATTTAACTCAGTACCCTTTTTAACACCGAGCGCGGCTGCCGCCTCCGGGGTGGAGACGATCTTGTGGTAGCGGTAGATGTCCTCGATGGAGTCGCAATCGGAGACCACATAACCATCAAAGCCCCAGTCCTTACGCAGGATATCAATCAGCAGGCGCTGACTGGCGGAGGCGGACTCGCCGTATACCCGGTTGTAAGCACCCATGACCGAGGCTACCTGCGCATCCTGCACCAGCGCGCGAAAGGCCGGCAGGTAAGTTTCGTAGAGATCCCGTTCACTGGGATGCACATCAAAATAGTGGCGATCTGCCTCCGGCCCGCTGTGCACCGCAAAGTGTTTGGCCGTTGCATCTACCTTGTGATACTTCGGATGTTCGCCCTGCAAGCCTTTAACAAAAGCCACGCCCATCTGCGACGTCAGAAAGGGATCTTCGCCGTAGGTTTCCTGGCCACGCCCCCAGCGGGGATCGCGAAAGATATTGATATTGGGCGACCAGAAGGTCAGCCCCTGATAGCGCAGGCGCAAGCCGCGACTGGCGAACTCGTGGTGCTTGGCCCGCCCTTCATTGCCAATCACTTCCGCAACCTCGCCCATCAACTGCGGATCGAACGTAGCCGCCAACCCAATGGCCTGGGGAAACACCGTCGCCGACCCGGCGCGCGCAACACCGTGCAGGGCCTCGTTCCACCACTCATAGGCAGGCACATCCAGGCGTGGAATGGCGGGAGTGTTGTTCATCATCTGCCCGATCTTTTCTTCCAGCGTCATATGCGCTACCAGATCGGCAGCCCTCTCTTCGAATGAACGCTGGGTGTCGCGGTAGATGGGTTGTTCCGTAGGCGGCTCAGGCGCGGCTTGCACGGCACCGCCCAGAAGAAGCAATCCAAAGAGAAACGAATAGTGGAGCTGCCGGATATTCATGGTCATGTTTCCTCACGGGCCAGCGATCAGGGCTTTATTGTTTTTCAGACTATAACTATTGGCTTGCTTGCATACAAGGCATGTAACCCCCACGGCCAAATTCCCGGCTGCCCGGGCCAGACTTATTCGTTACAATGCAGAGGTTTTCTGCTCACCACACGAGACTCATGCCATGCCCGGAATCCAGCTCAGCTTCGTTGATCGTTTGATTGTGCAAGCCGACCGCGCACTGCGCACGCTGGCAGGCGCCAGTGACCTGACCGCCGAGCGCCCTTCCCCTGCCACCAGGCTGCCCAACAGGGAACTCAATGAACAAGAGAAGCGCCACGCCGCCGGATTGATGCGCGTCAATCACGCCGGTGAAGTCTGCGCCCAGGCGCTCTACCAGGGGCAGGCCCTGACTGCGAAACTGCCCGATGTACGCCAGGAAATGGAAAAGGCTGCCGCCGAGGAAGTTGACCACCTGGTGTGGTGCCAGCAACGGATTGATGAGTTAGGTAGCCATACCAGTTACCTGAATCCGCTCTGGTACGGTTTGTCTTTTGCCATTGGTGCCGGTGCCGGCCTGGTGAGCGATCGTGTCAGCCTCGGTTTTGTGGCCGCCACTGAAGATCAAGTCTGCCGACATTTAAATAACCATCTCGCCAAATTGCCTGTCGAAGATTTCAAAAGTCGCGCGGTGGTGGAACAGATGCTGGAAGACGAAGCGCGCCACGCCGATGCGGCCTTGGCGGCTGGCGGTATGGACTTTCCCGCGCCCGTAAAGGTAGTGATGACCCTGGTATCCAAAGCCATGACCTTCAGCAGTTACCGCATCTGAGTTCTTACCCCTTTATTCGCAGGACCGCATCCGTGTTTATCTGGCGTCAGGTGCTAGACTTCGGTAAATCCATAACACATAAAGATGTTGATCATGTTTATCACCCGCTCACTTCGCTGGTGGCTGGCAAGCCTGGTACTTGCCTACATGGCCGGCGGTCATGCCGGGACGCCGCGTATTACTTTTTCCTGCTGGCTACCACCTCATTCCGCTCACTTCATCAAGCTGGATGCCATCTACCGCGAGGCATTTGCCGCCCTGGGGTATGACTTTGTGATGCAGCATCGCCCCACCCTGCGCTCGATACAGGATGCCAATCACGGCGTGAGCGACGGAGAATGTGCACGGGATTTTCATTACCTGGCGAGCGCGCCTGAATCACCACTCATTCGGGTGAACGTGGTCGTGGCCAGCGCAGATTTGCAGATATGGAGCTATCAGCCGGACGTTCGCATCGATAACCTCAGTGAACTGAACAGTGGCAAATACCGGCTGGGTTATATGCAGGGCTCCGCCGCCACCAAAAGCCTGCTGACGCCCGAGCGCCAGCGCGATGCGCAAGGCCTGGTGACCAGCGAGATCGGGATAAAGATGTTAAGTGCCGGCCGTATTGATGCGCTGATCATCTCAGAGGCATCCGTTAAACGCATCCTGGCAGAGATGCCTCTACCGAATCCGATCTACCACGCCGGCACCCTGTTTCGTCAATCGGCGTATGTGCACCTGCATCCACGCCACCGTCAGTTGGTGCCGGCGCTCACCCGGGAATTGCGCCAACGCATTCCGGAGGGCGGTATCAGCCTGGAATAGCACTCCCAGACTGACTGGTTTAATCCGCCGAATGGATTTCGTAACTGTGGGTAATCTCAACGCCAGCCGCTTCCAGCATGATCGAGGCCGAACAGTATTTGGTTGCCGACAGTTCTACCGCCCGCTTGACCTGCGTCTCTTTCAAATCCTTCCCGGTGACAATGAACTGCATATGGATCTTGGTGAACGGCGACGGAATACCCTCGGCCCGCTCAGCTTCCAGCTCAACACGACAATCCGTTACCGCCTGGCGCGCCTTGGTGAGAATACTCATCACATCAAACGACGAACAACCACCCAAACCCAAGAGCAACATCTCCATCGGGCGCACACCCAGATTCCGACCACCATGGTCTGGCGGGCCGTCCATCACCACCGAATGACCACTGCCCGATTCACCAATAAACTGCGCACCATCTACCCATTTCACTGTTGCATGCATATTCCAACCCTTACTGATTCTGGAGTTTTCCGGGCCGCAAGGTTATCACAGAGGCCCGCGCTAATGCGTCAATGTCACCAAAATCAACACATGCGGCGCTGAGTTAAACTTTCTATAGACAACGACGGACTCTAGGCTTATAACTGCATCACAAAGTTTAGAGTCCGGCTCCGCATCGACTGGTACGCATTTTCGTTTCTGGTCATAATGCGCGCCATATCAACCTGATAAATCCTATAAAGTAAACTAGGAGCCCAACTTGGTCGCCGTCTCATTAACGCCGCACATTAAGAATGTGGATGAGTTTTTAAGCCATTGTCACCGTCGCCGTTATCCCGCCAAGAGCACTATCATTTACGCGGGCGACAAAAGCGATTCCCTTTATTACATCGTCAAAGGTTCGGTCACCGTATTGATTGAAGATGATGAAGGCCGCGAGATGATCGTTGCCTATCTCAACGACGGCGACTTCTTCGGCGAGATGGGCCTGTTTGACGAAAAAGATTCCCGCAGTGCCTGGGTCCGCGCCAAGTCGGAATGCGAAGTAGCCGAAATCAGCTACGCCAAGTTCCAGGAAATCTCCGAATCCCACCCTGAATTTCTCTTCGCCCTCGGCAGCCAGATGGCCCGCCGCCTGCGCGCCACCACGCGCAAAGTGGGTGATCTTGCGTTCCTCGATGTGACCGGTCGCGTAGCCCGCACCTTGCTGGATTTATGCAAAGAGCCGGATGCGATGACTCACCCGGATGGTATGCAGATCAAGATTACCCGCCAGGAGATCGGCCGTATTGTGGGTTGTTCTCGCGAGATGGTTGGCCGTGTACTGAAGACTCTTGAAGATCAGGGGTTGGTGCTGGTGAAAGGCAAGACTATGGTGGTTTACGGGACCCGTTAAAGATTTATACAGTCCGCAATGCTCGCACAATGCGAGTTTGGCGTTAGGCCTGTTGTTTCGAAACCTTCAAGTCAGGGACGACTTGAAGGAGCTACAGGG